>CAZZEE010000098.1:0-5027 GCA_964652695.1 uncultured Cytophagales bacterium | reverse complement strand
TGGCTGGAAACCACGCCTAGTTGACCTAAAAACAGCTATTCCTTAACTTTCGACACCTGTGGAGCTACTCCTGGCACAATTGAGTGTAGGGAATGAGGTCCCTACACCACTACGCCATTTTCCCAAAGGCGGATCTTTTGATACGTAAAATTTTATAGGCGAGAGCGGGATTAGTGTTGACGCTTGTGCTAAAATTGAACCCATGAAGCGACTTATCCAAGCTATCACTTTTTACGCATTACTACCGTGGTTATATCTCATTGCCATATTGTCTTTTAGGCTTATATATATCATTTCCAACCTTTTATACTATATAGTATATCCATTATATAGGAGGAAGGTTGTACGAAAGAATTTAACTCATGCCTTCCCAGGCACATCTAAACGTGAACTACAAACTTTGGAAAAATCCTTTTACAAGCATTTTTGTGACCTGCTAGTAGAATATATCAAAAGTCTAACCATCACACCCTCTCAAATAGCGACTAGATGTACCATTCAGAATGTCGTATTGCTGGAGAAACTCTATGCACAAGGTAGACCTATTTTATTGGTTACAGGTCATCAGGGCAACTGGGAATGGGCAGCCAATGCTATAGCGCTGCAAACGAATTACCAAGTGGGGGTAGTTTACAAACCCTTGTCTAATCCCTATTTTGATAGGCTAGTCAAGCGGATACGAGAACGATTTGGTCGGTTTACGATACCTGAAAAGCAAGTATTACGTACGATGTTGAGCTATGATGCAATCCCTAAGGCGACAGCCTTTTTAGCTGACCAGGCGCCTAATCCAGACCATGCGTATGTGATGGAGTTTTTAAATCAGCCTACCTATGTGACGACGGGAGTTGAAAAGCTAGCTGTGAAGCTGAACCAAGTAGTGGTCTATGTTCATATCAGCAAGGTGAAAAGAGGGTATTATGCCCTAGAACTAGAATTGCTGGTTGAGAACCCTACTACAGTACCTGCGCGTGATATTACGAGCTTATATATGCAAAGCTTGGAAAAGGACATATATCAGCAGCCAGCCCTCTGGCTTTGGTCACATAATCGGTGGAAAGATCGCAAGTAAATGACATAATGGCATCATCAGCCTCCTAGTAAAAGGCTTGGCACAGCAGTTGTTAAATTGTTCAAGTAATATTAAATTCTATATAAGTCATATCTAGTTTAAGACAATATAAAGATTGCCACGGTCCTCTGCCACGGCTCTTCGATTACGAGACACTATGGGTCTCGCAATGACGCGCAGTCACGGGGCCTCGCAATGAAGATTATTAACATGAAAATTTAATAATAATAACATGGGAAAAATAATAGGAATTGATTTAGGAACTACAAACTCCTGCGTAGCAGTGATGGAAGGGAATGAGCCCGTTGTCATTGCCAATAGCGAAGGCAAACGCACTACACCTTCTATTGTTGCTTTTTTAAATGATGGACAAGGGGAAAGAAAGGTAGGTGATGCAGCTAAACGCCAGGCCATCATTAACCCACAGAATACCATCAGCTCTATCAAGCGGTTTATGGGTAAGCACTATGGAGAGGTCCAAGAAGAAGCCAAACTAGTTCCTTATCAAGTAGAAAAAGGGAATAATAATACCGTACGCGTACGGATAGGAGATCGGTTATATACCCCCCAAGAGATCTCTGCCATGATCTTACAAAAGATGAAAACTACAGCAGAGGATTATTTAGGTACAACCGTTAAAGAGGCGGTGATCACTGTGCCTGCTTATTTTAATGATGCAGAACGTCAAGCTACCAAAGAAGCTGGCCAAATAGCTGGCTTAGAAGTCAAACGTATCATTAACGAGCCGACAGCCGCGGCTTTAGCCTATGGGTTAGATAAGACCAATAAGGACATGAAAATTGCTGTCTTTGACTTAGGAGGAGGTACGTTTGATATCTCTATCCTAGAACTGGGAGATGGTGTCTTTGAGGTTAAGTCTACGAATGGAGATGTCCATCTAGGAGGAGATAACTTTGATCAAAAGCTCATAGACTGGTTAGCAAATGAGTTTAAAAAAGAAGAAGGTATAGACTTGCGAAAAGATCCTACAGGGTTGCAGCGTCTCAAAGAAGCCGCAGAAAAAGCTAAAATAGAACTTTCTGGTTCAAGCAACACAGAGATCAACCTACCTTATATTACAGCCGTTGATGGGGTGCCTAAGCATTTAGTCAAAAAGATCACGAGAGCGCAGTTTGAACAGCTGGTAGATGATCTAGTCAAGCGTACGTTGGCTCCTTGCGAAAAAGCTATGAAAGATGCAGGACTCACCCCAGCTGATATTGATGAAGTGATTTTGGTAGGAGGTTCTACCAGGATCCCCAAGATCCAAGAAGAGGTAGAAAAATTCTTCCGCAAAAAACCCTCTAAAGGTGTAAATCCAGACGAGGTAGTAGCATTAGGCGCTGCTATCCAAGGAGGTGTACTTACTGGAGAAGTGAAAAATGTGTTGTTGTTGGATGTGATTCCGCTTTCTTTTGGTATAGAAACTTTGGGAGGTGTGTATACTAAGTTGATTGAAGCCAATACAACCATACCGACTAAAAAGTCAGAGGTGTTCTCGACTGCTGCTGATAATCAATCTTCTGTAGAAATTCATGTACTACAAGGAGAAAGGGCTATGGCCAAAGACAATAGGACGATTGGTAAGTTCCATTTAGATGGGATTCCGGCTGCCCCAAGAGGCGTACCGCAGATAGAAGTGACCTTTGATATCGATGCGAATGGTATCCTTAATGTATCTGCCAAAGATAGAGGTACTGGCAAGGAGCAGAAGATACGTATTGAAGCATCCTCTGGATTGACAGAAGAAGAAATCAAGAAAATGAAGCAAGAAGCTGAAGCCAATTCAGAGGCAGATAAGCAAGAGCGAGAAAAAGTTGATAAGCTGAATGCAGCAGATGCGGCCATCTTCCAAGCCGAGAAACAGCTGCAAGAGTTAGGTGATAAGCTACCACCGGATAGTAAAATGTCCATCGAGGAAGCTATAGCAGACTTAAAGAAGGCACATGCAGTGAAAGACATAGCTGCTATGGATGTGGCTATGACTAAGCTTAGCCAAGCGTCACAAGCCTTTTTAGTAGCTATGCAGCAAGGTCAGCAAACAGCAGACCAAGCTCAACCAGGAGCAGGGGCAGATAGTGATAACCAAGGAGCTGCGGAGGCAGAATATGAAGAAGTAGAGTAGGGAGGTGTCAGGCATTATCCCTGACACCACATTTGTTATCAAGGGCGTTAGGATGATATAATTCCTGGCGCCTTTTTGTTTTGTGCAGAGTACATTCACGCTTACATATCCACCTGGAAACCAACTTAATAGCAGTAATAGGTTCAAGAAATTGTTCTTATTATGACAAGCTTTTGTCTTCAACGACCTACTTTTTGTCAGCCACACAAAAAGTAGGCAAAAAAGTCTCCGCTGCTGAAAAAATGTTGCCACACCCCTATTGGGGTTCGCAATGACGTTTTGGAGTGAGGGGAGATACCTCCTCTCACCATTTTATATTGAACTTACTACGCGCAAATTGAAGCGATTGCGAGGCCCTTTGGGCCTCGCAATGACGTTTTGGTGTAGCAGGAATTAATTCCTGCTACCGCTTTGTTTAGGGCCGACTAAATTGCCAGGCCCCTATGGGGCTCGCAATGACATGCAAGGCTGTTCCACTGCCCTAGTTCTCTTCCCGAAAGGATCCCCGCTTGTGGTGCCAGGAGCTACTCCTGGCACAATTGAGTGTAGGGAGTGAGCTCCCTACACCACTACGTCATTTTTTCAAAGGCCGATCTTTTGCTTGGTAACTACTTTGTACATAGGTGTGAACGAATACTTTGTAGATACTCTTTACCTATTATTTAACCAAGAAGCCATATATTTGTAAGGTGGTTTCAGGACTGCCACAGCCTTCGGCTTCGCAGTGACGACTCCTGAAAATCATAAACTTTGATTATTCACTTTAACAAACTAAAAACTATGAAGACAATAGAGATTATAGGGTATCAAAGAGCAAATCTCGGTAAGCAATCCTCTAAGCAATTACGTAACGAGGCCAATGTGCCTGGGGTTTTGTATGGTGGTAAAGAGCAAGTGCATTTTTACACCCCTATGGCACTCCTCAAGGAACTGGTGTATACACCTAATGCTCATTTTGTAAAACTTAATTTAGAAGGGGCTCTCTATCAATGCGTTCTGCAAGATATTCAATTTCATCCTGTCAGTGAGGTTATATTGCATATAGACCTTTTGCAAATCTTCGATGACAAAAAGATCAAAATGTCAATCCCTACTGAACTGGTAGGTAATGCGCCAGGGGTAGCCAAAGGAGGTAACCTGGTTCATAAACAAAAGAAATTATATGTGTCGGCTTATCCTAAGCATATGCCCGAGAAGATACAAATAGATATTGCCGGTTTAGATGTAGGCCAGATGGCCCGGATAAGCCATGTCAAGGTCGATAATTTCACTATTTTGGCAGTGCCTGGTACTCCCATAGCGATGGTAGAAACTACCAGGGCTTTACGAGCCGATGCAGCAGGCGAAGGTGCTAAGAAGTAAAGTAGCATCTTAGTGCTCGTCACTACAAATTTCGTGATTGTGGTGATTTTTCAGTCACTGTAATGGTCTAGGAGGGTACGCGGGGGCTCTCCAGGCCGTCACTGAGAGCCCCATAAGGGCATGGCAATACATAACCTATATATTACTGTGTAAGAAGCAGTAAGACAAAAGAGGCTGTAAATACCTTATTAGAGTATAAATTGGGGGATAGAAAATATTTTTAGAAATATATTTGGTGAGAATCGACAAGTGGTCGTATATTTGCATACGTGTTTTGGAATAGGAGGTTAGTCTTCTTTCACTGAAACACGAAAGTTCTTTAACATATTGATGTAGTAGGTAAGTTCATTGAAGAAAAGAGAAAGGTGTATTACTTAAAAAACGTTCCTGTGTAAGGAACAGAGTTATAATAACAAGGAGAGTTTGATCCTGGCTCAGGATGAACGCTAGCGGCAGGCCTCATACATG
>CAZZEE010000097.1:0-5035 GCA_964652695.1 uncultured Cytophagales bacterium | reverse complement strand
CAGAGAAAAAGATCTTAGAAACCATTAGTAGTAAACTTAAAAGCAAGTTGACTAGGATAAAAAAGGAAAACCCTCCTAAAACTAGTCCTAACTCACTTCTTAAGGAGTAACTACTTAGCTTAGTTCCTGAAGCTACGCTAAAGGTGGACTTTGCTAGAGTTGCTTAAAAAAAGTGTATACATATAGGCGTGAAGACTTGTACTTAGTTGGTTTTGAAAAGAGCCTATTAGGCCTTGCAAAAGGAAGTTGATAGCAGCAAAAAGTAGTCAATAGGGTTACCAATCAAGCTTAAATTTTTGAATTTACTAACTAATTAAAAGTTGGTAAAGCTAAACCCATCCTTAAACTATAAACCTTGAAACCTTGGAGGTCTATGTTCTAAGAAAGCTTCGATACCTTCGGTGAGGTCTTCTGACGTACAGCAGTTGGCAAAGGCATTAGCTTCAGTCTGATAACCGTCTTCATCTGGGTTGTAAACAGCGTTAGTACAGTTAATGATAGCACCTATGGCTAAAGGCGCATTGGCCATGATCTTATGAAGAAGCTCTCTACTTTTTTTGATGGCAGCTTCTTTGTAGCTGACCACATGGCTTACTAAACTCATTGCTTTGGCCTCTATAGCTGGGAAACTATCTCCTGTCAATAACAATTCTAAGGCTTTTGTCTTGCCAACGAGATAGGTGAGTCTTTGGGTGCCTCCAAATCCTGGGATGATACCTCGACTTACTTCTGGGAATCCAAAGTTGGCACTTTCTACAGCCACCCGCAGGTGACAGGCCAGCGCTAGCTCGCATCCTCCCCCTAGCGCATCCCCATTGATAGCTGCTAGGATGGGCTTATGGCAATTTTCTATTAATGCAAAAGTCTCTTGGCCATTTTCGGCAAACTTCCTGCCATTCAATTCATTGAGCTCTTGGAATTCATTTAAATCTACACCTACACTAAAAGCTTCTTCTCCTTCCCCTGTGATGATTGCACTTTTGATATTATTATTATCATAAACTTGTTGAATGACCGTCCTTAATTCATTGATGGTTTGAGCTGTTAAGGCATTCAACTTTTCTGGTTTATTCAGCGTAATGGTTAAAATATCTTCTTCTAGATCAGTATAGAGTGTTTTAAATTTTTCCATATGGTGGTTATGCCTCGAAGGCTTTGCTTGAAGATGCAAAATATTTCACTTCATCCAAATTTCAAAGTTTCAAGGTAGTTTAAGTGAAGTAATAGTTCACTTTCTCAATTCACTTAGCCACCTACTATAAATAACCCCACTAATAAGATAGTGAGTAATATAACTAACAGCTGTATAAAAGACTCCCCTATAGGAGTAGTAGCTTCGTGCTTGATAGGCTTAAAAAATAAAATATAAGGAATCTTTATATAATAGTATAGTGCCATGAGCGTTCCCAATAAGCTGATTATCAATAGCATAATCACAAAAGGGTTGTTAGTAACCTGTATGCTTTCCCATAATTTACTCCATAAAATTAATTTAGCTGTAAAACCTGCTGTAGGAGGCATGCCTATTAATGCTAACATAATGATCGTCAAACAGATGCCTAATGTCGGGAACTTCCTACCTAAACCTGCGTAGTCTTGGATAACAAGGCTCTTGGCAGCTTGATGGAAGAGACCTAGCCCTAGCCAGGAAGCTATATTCATCATACTGTAGATGACGAGATAGTAAGTAATGTGGGTATACGTATGCAAATCAGTCACCAGTAAGGCCAGTAGAAAGCCTGTCTGTGCCACGCTACCATAGGCTAATAATTTTGCGATATTCCACGTAGTAAGGGCAGCGAAATGTCCAATCAACATCGTTAGGGCAGCAACAATAGCCCATAAGTTAGTTACTACCATATACAGCTCTGGTGGCAGCGAATGACTCATTAGTTGGCCCATCTGCACCATCAAACCCAAGACAGCTACCTTAGTAATGGTAGATAAATAAGCGACGAGGGGGAAAGGAGTAATCGCATAGATGTCTGCTACCCAAAATTGGTAAGGAAAACTTCCGATCACCATGAATAAACCGCCTAATGCCAGTAAAAATCCGATGGGGCCTATGTTGGATAACCAAGAAGTATGTGTAGCGTCTATAGGAAAAACACCAACCTTCAGGTTGCCTGTGATGCCATATGTATAAGACAACCCAAAGAGCATCAGCGCACTAGCTATGGTGCTATACAACATATATTTTTGGCTTGCCAGAATAGAAGTCTGTTTTCTACCATGGTTGTAGATGAGTACGGTGGATGCTAGGCTGATGCAAGCTGCACTTACGTAAACCATGAGCCAGTGATTAGATAGAGGCAAGAAGTAAGCACCTAACAGTAACGCTAACACCATGATGAGGGAAATACCTGTGCTATGCTGGTTGCTATCAGCATAAACTATCAACACCATTAAAAGGGCAATACCGATACTGAGTAGGTGGATATGGGTGGTCCAGTTAGTGATATGTAATAAATCATTCCATAAGCTGATGTCAGCTTGGGCAGGCAATCTTTGACTTATTTGTAGGGTAGTATAGCATGCACAACCGAGCCCTAGGAGGGTGGACCCTAATGACCATCTAGGAGCTTGATGAGTTTTAGCGACTAGCTGTATGATTATATTGATAACAAGTGCTCCTAGTATGCATATGGCAGGTAGGATCCAGAGAAGGTTTTTATAATTATCTACTAGGCTAGCTGTCATAATGGTTATAATAAAGTGGTAAGCCTCTACTACCCCCAGTATTAAAATTTGTGATAGGCGGAGGCTCGTTAACCCAAGGTTAAAATACCATCAGCCAATCGAACCAGCAAGTTAAGTTTGAAAAGGGTACCCCTCATGATTTTAGGCAATAATTATCGCAAGCTATAGAAAGTATGTTTACTTTTGGAATCATGGAAAACTTTGTTGTCTCAGCTAGAAAATACAGACCTACCACCTTTAGTCAAGTAGTAGGTCAATCACCCATTACCACTACGCTCAAGAATGCTATTAAAACCCACCACCTAGCACATGCCTTTTTGTTCTGTGGTCCTAGGGGAGTGGGAAAAACTACGTGCGCTCGGATTTTAGCCAAGGCTATCAACTGCCAGCAGCTAACAGCCGATATAGAGCCCTGCAATGTTTGTACTTCATGCAAAAGCTTTAATGAGCGTAACTCCTTCAGTATTTATGAGTTAGATGCAGCCTCTAATAATTCTGTAGAAGATATTAGAAGTTTGGTAGACCAGGTGCGATACCCGCCTACTAGTGGTCTATATAAGATCTATATTATCGATGAGGTGCATATGCTATCTCAAGCAGCCTTTAATGCCTTTTTGAAGACCTTAGAAGAGCCGCCTAGCTATGCCATTTTTATCCTAGCTACCACCGAAAAGTATAAGGTCCTGCCTACTATCCTTTCCCGGTGCCAGATATTTGACTTCCAGCCTATCAAGCCAGAGGTGATGGTGCAGCAGCTGAAACGTGTAGCTGAGAGCGAGCAGATTCCCTATGATGAAGAAGCTTTGCATATCATTAGCCAGAAGTCAGAAGGGGCCCTACGAGATGCACTCTCTATGCTGGATGTGATCGTTAGCTTTGGTGCAGGTAGGCTGACGTATGAGGCTACGCTGGAGACGTTGCATATCCTCGATCATAGCTATTACTTTCGGTTAGTGGACGCCTTTCTAGCAGGCAACATCCAAGCATGCTTACTGATCTATGAGGAGATTATCCAGGCGGGTTTTGATGGATTTTATTTCTTAGATGGATTGGTGGGGCACTTAAGAAATCTGCTGGTTGCTCAAGACCCTATCACTTTGCCATTGTTGGAAGTGCCACCTAGTGTACAGGAAAAGTATCGTCTGCAAGCGCAGCAAGCAGGTCCTAGTTTTTTATTAGAAGCACTACAGCTGGTGAATCAATGTGCTATCCAGTACAAAGAAAGCTTGAATAAGCGGTTTCATGTGGAGCTTAATTTGGTAGCGCTTGCTAGGAGAAATGGTTTCTCCCCAGCACCTTCTATAGCGCCTGAAGCTCCTTTGCCTGTATTGCCAGTCAACAAACCTACTACGAATGTTAGTACCTCTATCACACAAGGGAACACCCCCCAGCAACAGCTGGCAACTAAGAATGATGCAACTAAAGAGATCATGGCAACTCCCCAGGCAGGACCTAAGCAACCAGCTGAACTACCTCCGCTAGCAAGTAAGAATAATGCAACCGAAGAGATCATTGCAAATGCCCAAGCAGGCCCTAGGGAATCAGCTGAACTACCTCCGCTTGCTACTGCAGCACCTATTAAAAAGAGCGGGCTACAAACCACTATCAAAATCCCTCAAGTAGCACATCTCAAAGCCCATATGAATGCTGAAAAGCCTGTTGAGCGTAGTGATGCTCCTATAGATGCTGTGGGTATAGAAAAAACCAGTGGAGAAGCTACACTGACCTTAGAAATAGCGTTACCTCATTGGCAAGCTTATGCGCAACAGCTCAAAGCTGCTAGTAAGTTACCTGCTTATAACTTGATGAACCAAGCTATTGAGGTAGAGGGCCATGTAATGCTGTTGAAGTTCACTAATACCGTAGAAGAGCATATTTTGGCTGAAGTCAAGGAGGATTTAGTCAATTATTTACGTAAGCAATTGTCAAATTCCCTGGTGGATGTTCGAGGGATGCTGACTACCCAAGAAGCAACAGCAGCTAAGCCATATACAGCGCAGGAGAAGTTTCGACATCTGGCTGCTAAACATCCACAACTTCATATTTTGAAGGAGAGGCTGGGCCTAGAGGTTGTAGATTAAAGAGTGCTGGGGCTTCTTCATTGGTGAAAAATAGGAGAGATATCTATAAACACCTTACCGTTTTAAAAACTTCATTAATCATAAAATATGACTCGTGTGTCTGGACTCCAGCCAGCCATGTGCTCAGACTTAATTAAAGGTTGTGGGCTGGGGTGACATGTTCAGAGAAGGACGTTGGTAGTTACGGGAAAAGTAACTCTCTTGCAGTCGCTCGGCTTTGCCGAGTGACGACTAATGTTGCAGGAATCGTCATC
>CAZZEE010000096.1:0-5062 GCA_964652695.1 uncultured Cytophagales bacterium | reverse complement strand
AGAAACCATTAGTAGTAACCTTAAAAGCAAGTTGACTAGCATAAAAAAGGAAAAATCCTCCTAAAACTAGTCCTAACTCACTTCTTAAGGAGTAACTACTTAGTATAACCATGTAGCTGAAGTATACCTGATGGCTGTTTATGATATGACCGTGAACGGGTACTCATAAACCATGAGTAAGGGTCTCCATCCAATACCTATATAGACTGCCACGGCTCTTCGAGCCTCGCAGTGACGGAAGTGTGGCATATGCTGCATTGTCAGCTACGTTACTAGTCTCCCTGCTTCGATTTTAAATAACGCCTTATCCACTGCTACCTGCTTGATTAACTCCACACTTCTAGTACCTCCTGCATCTGTTATCCAAACTTGTCCAAAATACTGTTCCGTAATCAAGTGCATGAGACGTTCAATGCGCTTCTCATCCAGTTTATCAAAAATATCATCTAATAACAGTAAGGGTTTGCAACGTAACATTTGATAGATGCAAGCAAACTGCGCTAACCGCAAGGCTATGATAAAGGATTTTTGTTGCCCCTGAGAACCAAACTTCTTCAGCACGTACCCATTTAACATACCTATAAAATCATCCCGATGAATACCTAAAACCGTACGTTGCAAGCGTACGTCCTCTTGTAAATGATCCCTATATCTTTGTTCAAAATCTGGAGTATCTAAATCAGACTCATATGCTAAGCTGATGGCCTCAGGAGCATCTACAAAATATTGATAATGTTGCTGTAAGAGTGGATAAAAAAGAGCTATAAAGTTTTTTCTAGCCGTGTATAACTGTCGCCCCAAAGGCAATAGTTGCTGATCATAAGTAGCTAAAAGTACATGATCTATACTCCCTCTTCCAGCATTCATCTTTAAAAGACTGTTTCTATGCTTCAAAAGTTGCTGGTATTGCACCAGCCTGTGTAAATAGTCAGGATCTACCTGACATAAGATCGAATCAAAGAATCTTCTTCGCACCTCACTCTTGCCATGTATCAATTCCGTATCGTACGGAGTAGTCAGCACAATGGGAAAATGACCTAAGTGATCACGCAGCTTATCAACAGGTTTACCATTCGTCTCTATCCTTTTGCCTTGCTCCCGATGCACCAGGCACTTGACATCATACGCCTGGTCGAACTTGATAAAGCTTCCTTGTATGGCCATCTGTAACTCTTCATGAAGGATATTTTGTGTGTCGATGGGATTAAAAGCGCTTTTAGTAAGGGATAGATAGTGGATGGCATCTAGCAAATTGGTTTTACCAGCTCCATTGGGACCTATCAGGCAATTGAGTTGCGTAGCAAAAGATAATTCTATAGCATAATAGTTCTTGAAATGAAAACACCTGAGTTTTTGAAGTAACATAGATATGATATGAAGTTGTTTTTCTTTAATTTTGCTCAGTCCCGTAAGTGAGGGGCAATTTATAAGATTTACCTATGATATCTACTGCAACAGTACGTAATTCTAAAAAAGTGACCGACCTACAGAAGCCAGTTCCTACTTATCCCAAAGGCACTTATCTATTCTGGTATGAGCGGATGCTGCTGATGCGCAAGTTCGAAGAGAAAGCAGGACAACTCTATGGGCAACAAAAGATAAAAGGCTTTTGTCACTTATATAATGGTCAGGAAGCTTGCATGGCAGGAGCTGTTACTGCACTCAAGCCAGGTGATAAGTACATCACCGCCTATAGGGACCATGCGCATCCGCTTGCACTAGGGACAGATCCTAAATATATCATGGCAGAGTTATTTGGTAAGGCTACGGGTATTTCTAAAGGGAAGGGTGGTTCTATGCATATGTTTGATAAAGAAAAACACTTTTTCGGAGGGCACGGTATTGTAGGCGGACAGATACCATTAGGTGTAGGGATTGGCTTTGCAGAAAAATATAAACGTACGGATAACCTATGCATTACCTTTATGGGAGATGGGGCCGTGCGGCAAGGTGCTTTCCACGAAGCACTTAACTTGGCGATGCTCTACGAACTTCCGGTTATCTTTGTCATAGAAAATAATGGATATGCCATGGGAACGTCCGTAGAACGTAGTTCTAATGTGATAGAACTTTATAAACTAGGAAGTGCCTATGAGATAGATTCTTATCCTGTAGAAGCCATGGAGGTAGAAAAGGTACACGAAGCAGTAAAGCAGGCAGCCGAAAAAGCAAGAAAGGGAATTCCTAGCTTGTTAGAGTTTAAAACCTATCGCTATCGAGGACATTCTATATCAGATGCGGCCACTTACCGCCGTAAAGAGGAGGTAGAGTCTTATAAAGAACAAGATCCGATAGAGACAGTTAGAAAGACTATTATCCAACAAGGTATAGCTCAGGAAACAGAATTGGCATCGATTGAGGAGCAGGTAGCGCAACAAATAGCAATAGCTGTTGCTTTTGCAGAAGAGTCACCATTCCCTCAACCAACAGAAGCATATCAAGATGTGTATGTGCAAAAGGATTATCCTTTTTTGACGTTTTAATAACAATAACAGTCGCTCGGCTCTGCCGAATGACAAATAAATGGAGTATTTGGGAGTAATTGTTTAGCGTAAGCGAAACGCTTGTATCGGCTTGGAGATCACGAACTTAATTAATAAATAATTGGAAATAATCGTCACGCGGCTGGAGCTGAGTGACTGTGCTGCGAGACTTTAAATGGATTGCCACGCCCCTTCGGAGCTCGCAATGACTTGAGAACGTTTGCACCTTTATACATAGTTTAACATGAACAAAATCATTACTTATTTACAGAACAATCAGAAGAAATTATTGATCATACCGGTCCTTACGGTCCTAGGGACCCTTGGCTTCTTAGCATGGAACTACCAACAAGAGAAGCAGAATACTACGGCCCAAAGTGAAATGTTCCAAGCGGTCTACCAATTTGAAGCGGGTAACTATGATAAAGCACTGCAAGGAGATGAAACCTATCCAGGATTCTTAGATGCCATCAAAAACTATCGTTTTACAAAAGCTGCGAATCTAGCCCACTTTTATGCGGGTGTGAGCTACATGCACCAAGCCAACTACGAAGAGGCTATTCGTCATTTAAAGTGCTTTGGGGCAAAAGACTTCCTACTACAGGCACGCGCATGGGTTTTGATAGGCGATGCATCGACAGAACAAAAGAATTATACACAAGCCATCCAATATTACTTAAAAGCTGCGAAGCATAACCCTAATGAGGTCTATTCGCCTATCTACTGGGCCAAAGCAGCTATAACTTACGAAGCACAAGCAGATTATAAAAATGCATTACAGTGTTACCAAAATATTGTACAGTCTTATCCTAAATCCATGCTCTATCAAGAAGCTATGAAACAGATAGATAGGCTGGAGGGGCTATTATAATTCAAGCCATCACTAAACAACAAAACCATCAACCTATATGAAAATATCTATCAAAAACTATTTCAATTTCCATCAACTACGTCTAGTAAGTCTATCCTGGTATGTAGGATTATTCATTTTGGGTCTTTCTGTCTTGGGCAACAGTTGCAATTAGACTTCTTTCAAAACTCTATAATGTTATATATTAACAGCTGGTAGTCTTTTTCCACAACACTTACAACAACTCCCCATTTTGTCATACTCCTGAAGGCGAGTATCCAGCGGGCGTGTGTCTGAGATCTGGCGAAGTTGTGAAAGAAGTCTATTGTAAAAAAAATACATCTATTGATAGCGATACGTCTACGCCTCCCACTGTACGGTTCGAGAAACTGTCTTTTAACCGTGATGAGAATAAAATTGAAATAATTATCCAAAACACTGGAAAAGAGGTTGTTAAGGAATTAACATTACGATGCACCAACATTAGTAAAAATCAAGAGAGTCTACAAAAAGTATTGCTCAACAAAACACTTAAAACAACAACCACTCCTATACTGGAATTGCCCGCTAGCTCTTCTAGTAGCCCCATAGATATAGCAATAGACTTCCAAGACGCCAATGAAGCTGATGTACAAGTGGAGATAGTAGGTGGACAACAGGTACTGGGAACGCAATCGATCCCAATCAATAAATACCCCCTTAACCTATTGCCCATAGGGTCTACCATTTTGGTAGCCACCCAAGGGGAACCCAAAGAGTTTAAGTGGAAGCTAGTAAAGGACTCTCCAGCTATAGATTTTAATAAGTTTCAACTAGAAGTTGACAAACCTGCCGATGAAGACATTACAGTGTCTGTAGCAGGTACTCCTATAGCCTTAAATCAATCAACCAATTCTCAAACCCTGTCAGGAGCCGATTTAGAAAAGCTTGCTCAACAAGGTGAGCTCCTAGTTACGGTCATCAATAATACAACTACTGACCCTATATTCATTACCTGTACGCTCTCAACCAACGATACGGGTAGCAGTAAAAGAATAGCAAAGATTGAGAACTCCTTGTACCAGAACATAACAACAGATTTATTAATAAAAGCTGTTAGAGCAGGTGATATAGAGACGGTGAAACTGGCTATGGAGAAAGGGGTAGATGTGAATGTAGCAGACAAATTTAATAGAATAGCTTTAGTTGAAGCTCCTAGTAAAGAAATCGTTGAGTTACTCATAAAAAATAAGGCGGATGTTCATGCAAAAAACAATACCGGCATGACAGTTTTACACAAGGCTGCTCAGAACGGTCATAAAGAAATTGTGGAAGCATTATTACGAAACGGGGTAAAGCCAATGAAAAAGACGATAATGGCAGTACAGCTTTACATCATGCTGCTAGGAAAGGAGATAAAGAAACTGTTCAATTACTAATACAACAAGGTGGTGCTAAGGTCAATGAAAAAGACTTTTATAGCCAGACAGTTTTACATGATGCTGCTAGAAATGGAGATAAAGAAACTGTTCAATTACTAATACAACAAGGTGCTAAGGTCGATGAAAAAGACAATGGTGGCTGGACGGCTTTACATGATGCTGCTAGAAAGGGAGATAAAAAAATTGTGGAAGCATTATTACGAAACGGGGCTAAGGTCGATGAAAAAGACAATGAGGGCTCGACGGCTTTACATCTATACTAAACAACCTTGTATTAGGTGATTATATATAATATATTGGCAAAAACC
>CAZZEE010000095.1:0-5141 GCA_964652695.1 uncultured Cytophagales bacterium | reverse complement strand
TTAGATGAAATCAAGAAAGGTAACTTGCAAGATATCAATCAACCTTTGGATGGGACAAGAGATCCAGGAACTACTGCTTTACATGAAGCTGCAAAATTAGGAGATCCAACTATTATACAATTCTTATTGGAGCACGGCGCAGATATCAATGCACAAGATAGTAATGGATATACTCCATTACACAGGGCTATTAGAACGCATCATCTAGGTGCTGTGACTAATAATCTAGTAGGGGGAGAGAACATGGAGGCAATTAAACTGCTGCTTAATAAAGGCGCCAATATCCAGACCACCACTAAACAAAAAGAGTCACCTCTTTCTTCAGCTATCAAAAATGGGCTAACAGAAGTAGTCAAATTATTAGTAGCAAAGGATCCTACATTGCTACAATCCACCACCTATCCAGGAACTACTGCTTTACGCGATGCCATAAAGTATCCAGCTATTATACAATGTTTATTGGATCAGGGTGTAGATATCAATGCACAAACCGATGATGGAGAACCCCTATTATACCATGCTATAATTGCTAATTGGATAGGGTATTTGCCTAATAATACAGTAGGGTTAGGGGGAACGAGCATGGAGATATTTAAACTATTACTTGACCAAGGTGCCAATATCCATACTACCGATAAACTAGGAAACTCCCTTCTTTTTGTAGCTATCCATTGTGGGCTAACAGAAATAGTCAAATTACTAATAGACAAGGATCCGACACTGCTACAATCTAGCCATCGGGGAAATTACACTAAGGAACTTGTAGGTAGGCACGAAACATATCTACACTCAGCTATCAGAGAGAACTTCAAAGTGGGTACTGCCATGGATATTGCCAAGTTATTAGTAGAAAAAGACCCTAGATTACTTAATGCTGTTGATCAGAATGGGGAAACACCATTGCAGGTAGCTTTGGAATACGAACATACAGATGTAGCCAAGTTTTTAATTAACCAAGGAGCTAACATACCGAGCAATCCTAAATCTTTAATAAAAGCTTTAGAGGTAGCTATCAGCAAAGGACAAACAGATATTGTTGAATTATTACTTCAGAAATATCCAAACCTATTGCGTGAAAAAGATACAAATGCAAAAACATCTAAGGGGTTATTGCCCTTACACTTAGCTGTCATGGATAAAAAAGATAATATAGCTATGGTTCGGAAATTACTCAGTTATCCCACTATAGACATTCATGAAGAAGATAGCGAGGGACATTCACCATTATATTACGCAATTAAACAGGAGAATAATGCAGATGTCATCCAGCTTTTATTGGAAAATGGTGCTAAAGTGGAGAAAGAAGATGCTTGGTTTTTAAGCTCAGCCATTGAATCAGCTGTTGAAAAAGGACATTCAGGCATCGTCAAATTATTGCTAGACCAATTTCCCGTAGGTATACAAGAGCAAGAAGCACACAAGCTATGGCCCTTAGCCCTTGAGAAGGGGAATAAAGACATCATGCAGTTCTTGCGTCATGTAGATCCTACATTTACTGACTTACATCTTGCAGCTGGGCACGGAGATGTAGCGGCTGCTAAACAGTTGCTACAAACCAATCCTAGCCTCAAAAATGCGCAAGATAAAGTTGGCAATACGCCTTTACACATAGCAGCCAGCAATAGGCACAAGGCATTTGTAGAACTATTGCTCGAACAAGGAGCGGATATACGGATCACTAATACCAAGAACCATACAGCCTACCATCTAGCTGGTCGTCGCAACCATCAAGAGATACAAAAATTATTAGAGGCTCAAGATACGAGCGATCAATCCTTGCATCATGCTGTGAAAGCAAAGGACAAAGAAAAAGTCAAAGCATTGATCGAAAAAGAACCTGGATTAATATATGTCAAGGATCTAGGGGGAAGCACACCTTTTGAAGAAGCCATAAAACTTAGTGATATAGACATTATTGAGCTATTCCTCAATAAAGATCCCAACCTGATAAATGCGAAAGATCGAAATCAACAGACCCCCCTACACATAGCTGTGAGGAAGCTATCTGTTAAGAAAGGTAATATGGATCTTGTGAAGTACTTGCTTACAAAAGGAGCCAATACTAATGCCAAGGATGCATATGAGAATACACCTTTGTTGTATGCTGATAAAATTCACATAGACTATCGGAGAAGCATAGTTGAATTATTAGTCAAGAATAATGCCGATGTGAATGCCCAAAATAATAGACATCAAACGCCTTTATCCATGGCTATTCAAAAAGAATGGGTAGATATCGTGGACTTATTACTTGAGCAAGGGGCAGATGTTAACCTTCAAGCTTATGCATCCATCAGTCCTGATTTTAGTATTAGCTCTCCATTGTCTCTCGCCATTTTAAAAGGGAATATGCCCATTATTCAATCATTGCTTGCTAAAAACCCAGACATTAATGCAAAAAATGCAGCTGGTAGGACCCCTTTGTGCGAAGCCATTGCAAATAACAATAAACAAGTAGTAGAAATGCTATTCCAGCAACCAACCAAGCCTGATACAAATATATTATTCAAGGATTGGGATTGGATAAGTGAGTCTTTAATCACTCCTTTGTGCTTGGCAGCTAGGATTGGTGATCAAGAAATGGTAGAATTGTTAATTGCTCAAGGCGCTGATATTAAACAAAAAGGTACTGGAGACGGGGCTTTGCCTTTGCATAGTGCTATTAAGTATCAAAATTCTATTTGGAGTAAAAAGAGACAACATAAGGAGATCATAACCCTATTGCTTCAGCAAGGAGCAAGCGTATCTCTGCAAGATGATTTGGGAAATGTACCTTTACACATAGCAGCTAGTCTAGGCGATATAGAAACAGCAGCGTTATTATTCGGTAAAGATCCTGCGACTATCCATATGCAGAATAAGCAAGGCAACACACCCCTACATGAAGCAGCAATCCATGAACAAATAGGAATGATCAAGTGGTTAGTCAACAAAAGTGCAGATAAGAACATCCGTAATATAGCAGGACAGCTTCCAGCTGACTTAGCTACTAGAAATGAAGTAGTAAATTTATTAAAATAAACATAGAAGAACAAGCTAAAACATGAATCCAACCAAGTATACACCTGTCATAGGCTTAGAAGTACATGCACAATTGTCGCTACAGAGTAAGATGTTTGCGCCAGAAGCAGCTGCGTATGGCGCTTTGCCCAATACATTGGTCAGCACCATTAGCCTGGCCCATCCTGGCACATTGCCTACCCTCAATAAAAAGGCGATCGACTATGCTATTAAACTGGGTATAGCTTGTAAATCTACTATTACGCCTTTGAATTATTTTGCCAGGAAGAATTACTTTTATCCTGACTTACCCAAAGGATACCAGATTACACAGGACAAAACTCCCATCTGCCAAGGTGGCTATCTGACCCTCACCACACCCGAAGGAATAGAAAAAGATATCCAGCTGTATCGTATTCACCTAGAAGAAGATGCCGGTAAGTCCATCCATGACATGTCTGATGAGGATACTTTATTGGACTTTAATAGAGCTGGGGTAGCGCTTGTAGAAATAGTAACCTGCCCAGAGATAGCTTCCGCCCAGGAGGCCTATGCTTTTCTCACAGAATTGCGAAGGGTGGTCCGCTACCTAGAAGTATGTGATGGGAATATGGAAGAGGGCTCTTTGCGTTGTGATGCAAATATCTCCGTGATGCCTGTAGGGTCTCAAGTTTTTGGTCAAAAGGTGGAGATCAAGAACATGAACTCGATCAAGAACGTACAACTAGCTATTGAGTACGAAATAGAAAGGCAAATAGAGGTACTAGAAAAAGGTGAGCAGGTGGGTGCCGAGACAAGGATGTATGACGCCTCTAGGGGTGTCACCATCCGGCAACGTACCAAAGAAAGTGCTATCGACTATAGGTATTTCGTAGAGCCTGACTTGCCGCCCTTGTTGGTAACCGAGCAGTGGATTAATCAAATCAAGCAAGATATGCCTTTATTGCCCAGGGCCTACAAAGCCAAGTTCATGGAGCACTATCACCTTTCTGACTATGCGGCAGGTATACTGATCGAGAGCAAAGAAATAGCGCTTTATTTCGAGGCTCTATGCCAGCTGACTACGCAGTATACTGCTGCTGCGAACTGGCTCATGGGACCTGTGAAAGGGTATCTCAATGAGTTGAGCTTATCGTTACAGGAGTTTCCATTGACGCCTTCTAGCTTAGCAGCGTTGATCGAACTAGTGGAACAAGGGGATATCAGCTTCTCAACTGCCTCTCAGCAACTCTTTCCAACGCTCTTGGCAACGCCTCACCGGACGCCACTCGAATTAGCCAAAGAACTGAACTTGCTGCAAGAGAAAGATACAGACACCTTACAGGCATTGATTACAGAAGTAATCCAAGCCTATCCCGAGAAAGTGCTGGCCTACAAGAGTGGCAAAAAAGGCATCCTGGGCATGCTCATGGGAGAGATCATGCAAAAGAGCCAAAGCAAAGCAGCTCCTGCTTTGGTTAGTAAGTTGTTACAGGAAAGGTTGGAGAATTAAGGAGGAGTTTCAGGAGCTCGTCACTGCACGTCACTGTGACTTCCACAGTCTGAAAGACACAAGCCTGGAGGCTTGAGCCAGTTTATGGGAGAGACCATGCAAAAGAGTCAAGGCAAAGCAGCACCTGCCTTGGTTAGTAAGTTGTTACAGGAAAGATTAGAGAATTAAGGAGGAGTTTCAGGAGCTCGTCACTGCAGGCCACTGTGACTTCCACAGTCTGAAAGGCGCAAGCCTGGAGGCTTGCGCCAGTTTATGGGCGAGATCATGCAAAAGAGTCAAGGCAAAGCAGCACCTGGCTTGGTTAGTAAGTTGTTACAGGAAAGATTAGAGAAGTAAGGAGATTTGGAAATAGCTTGAGAAACCACTCACTACGTTGCAGTCCTGCAATCACATAGGAGTTCGTCATGACGCGTTACTATGGACTTTCACGGTCCACGGTTAAGTCACAAGCCTCGAGGCTTGAGCCAGTTTAGGAGTATGAAACCACTGGAAAGGAAAGAGAGTAACCGTTCACACCTACATATTTTACCTAAAAAATCGCCTGAATAACCATACAGATTTTAAAGGATCTGAACTTGTTATACTAAACTTTGTCTTCGACGACATACTTTTTGTCAGCCACACAAAAAGTATGCAAAAAAGTCTCCGC
>CAZZEE010000094.1:3156-5198 GCA_964652695.1 uncultured Cytophagales bacterium | reverse complement strand
CCTGTATGGTTATTCAGCCAATTGCTAAATGAAACATATAAGCGTGATCGCTTACTAAAATACTTGATTTCACAAGAAGACTTAAGCTATTAAAAGTGCTTATTAACTTGCTAGTAAATGATTATCTTTGTTTATATTTTTGGTAGGTACTCGTACAACCCTTAATACAACTACCTTGATTAACTACTTGATATACCCTATGAAGAGTGTAGGAAAGTTTTCTCTTTTCCTACTTTCTATGTTTTCCAACCGTGTAAGATGGAAGATATATTTCCAGCAATGGATCGAGGAATGTATCGACATAGGCATTCGCTCAGTCATTATTGTATCCATAGTTTCCCTATTTATAGGAGCTGTAACCTGCATACAAATCAGTTATAACCTGCAGTCCCCTTTTGCTGGAAAATTTTTAGTAGGCTTTGGAGTACGCAACATGGTTATACTGGAGCTAGCCCCTACGGTAATGGCTATCATATTTGCTGGTAAAGTGGGTTCCAATATTGCTAGTCAGCTGGGTTCCATGCGCATCACAGAACAGATCGATGCACTAGAGGTAATGGGCATCAATCCAACTACTTACTTGGTACTTCCGAAAATAGTAGCAAGCATCTGTATGTATCCGCTACTAGTCATCTTATCGGGTTCTTTAGCCATCTTCAGCGGCTATCTGGCTGCTAAATTCATCTTACCTATAGCAGCAGAAGACTATGTCTATGGTATTCGGTATCTGTTTGATCCTTATACTATCCGATTTGCTATCTACAAATCGCTAGCTTTTGCTTTTTTGGTAAGTTCTATTGCTGCTTATAAAGGCTTTTATGTATTTGGAGGGGCTGTAGCAGTGGGGCAAGCCAGTACACAAGCAGTAACCAATAGCTGTATTGCTATCTTAGCAGCTGATTATGTATTAACCCAGTTACTTTTATAACAATACGCCTCCATCCATGATTGAATTCAACCACATTAGTAAACGATTTAAAGATAAGCTAGTCCTTGATGACATCAGTGGTCATTTTCAACGGGGTAAGATCAGCTTAGTGATAGGTACTAGTGGAACAGGTAAAAGCGTCCTCTTAAAGTGTTTGGTTGGGATTATTCAACCAACTATTGGAAGCATTAGCTTTGATGGACGAGACATGCTAGAGGGTGGTAAGAGTACCATTATCAGCATTAAAAGAGAAATCGGCATGTTATTTCAAGGGAGTGCCTTGTTTGACTCCAAAACCATCGAAGAAAATGTTAAGTTTCCATTGGATATGCTCACGGAGATGTCCAAAAGTGAGAAGCTAGATCGGGTTAACTTTTGTTTACAAAGGGTAGGTTTGAAAGATGTAAACCACAAATTCCCCAATGAAATCAGTGGAGGTATGCAAAAGAGGGTAGGTATAGCCCGAGCCATTGTTAATAACTCTAAATACCTATTTTGTGATGAGCCTAACTCAGGACTAGATCCACAAACATCATTATTGATTGATGAGCTCATTCAAGAGCTTACCTATGAATATAATATTACTACCGTAGTAGTCACCCACAACCTAGACAGCATCTTTACCATGGGGGATTACATTATGTTTCTAAGTCAGGGAAAAAAAGTGTGGGAGGGCAATTCCAAAGAGCTCTTTCATGCTCAAGTACAAGCTCTTAAAGATTTTCTTTTTGCTAGTAAGATGATGCAACAGCTGCTTATTAAAGATTCTCATTAAGTATCTTGTCCTCTTACAGAGCTGATCCACTTCCGCATTACTGCTTGTAATCAAAAGTTTAGGTAGTCAGTTCATGACTATGTGGTAGCCTTGCAATCCACCTGCTAATCTATGCAAAGTTGTATTGAACTCGAGCGTTTGTTAATTTGTAGCTATAGTTGGTAAACCAGGGTTGGGATTTAAAGTCAGTCTTAAATGAAATTAAAGAGTCAAGTGGTGTGAGATGAAGGTTAGAGCCAGTGGGTAGGTATAGAAGCTTTAGTTTGTGATGGTCGGTTCAATAGGATAGGAAGAGAATTTTATCCCTTTCATCACAGCGGAGAGTTTTTTGCCTACTTT
>CAZZEE010000094.1:0-3146 GCA_964652695.1 uncultured Cytophagales bacterium | reverse complement strand
AATCTTAGAAACCATTAGTAGTAACCTTAAAAGCAAGTTGACTAGGATAAAAAAGGAAAAACCCTCCTAAAACTATTCCCAACTCACTTTTTAAGAAGTAACTAATTATATGTATGATCCAAAAACTTACAAGTGGCATAGCCATATTGATTACCGACAATATCCAGAAAAATATTTGGTAGGCAAGGGTGAACAGGGGGTACTTCTTTGCGAACCTTATAAAAGTAAAATTTTGCCTTTTTGGAAATTTAGTACGCCTGAGATAGCTAAGGAAAGTAGTGATAAAATATATAATTTATTTTTAGAATATCTCGCGGCGCAGGACTTTGTGGGTGCTGATATGGCAAGAAAATTTCTACAAATGGGCTTTACGCGGGCACGAAGGTATTATAATTACCGTGGTGGCAAAAAATATGAAAATGATAAACAGCTTGAGCGCGGAACCGGTGATCCTCGGAAGCTTGAGAGTTCGAATATTTTTTACAAAAGGTGGCTTCAGGCAAAAGGTGAAGGAAAATACAAGCAACTGAAGAAAAATTGGCAGCAAAATTACGGATAATTACTACTCAGGTAAAAGTTTCTTTATCATTGTACAATATAGCAACTAGATGTAATGATTGTCGGTATCTTGAATCGGAATTAATGATAGGAATCTTTCATAGCTATAATTGAAGCCTAGTAGCTAATTGTAACAGTCTGAATATCCGAATATAATTTGCGAGTAAATGAGATCACCTATTTGAGCCATGAATCCTCCAATCACTTTGTGCCCCCCTTATAAAAACCTTAATTTGTTAGTTCCTTGATTCTCTCAGCACGCTTTTTTGCAATAGACGGATTTATATGAGTAGCGGGGGCAGGATTCGAACCTACGACCTTCGGGTTATGAGCCCGACGAGCTACCACTGCTCCACCCCGCGATGTAATACAAATATACTACCTTTGTAAAAATAATCTATCTTTCATTGCCTTTTAATTTATGGAGCAGAAAAAAACTCACCAAGCTGGATTTGTGACCATCATTGGTAAACCCAATGTGGGTAAGTCTACCTTGATGAATCAGCTAATAGGGGAAAGATTGTCTATTATCACATCCAAAGCCCAAACTACCCGACACGCGATTTGTGGAATTGTTCATGGCCCTTCTTTTCAAATTGTTTTCACGGATACACCTGGTATCTTACGACCTGCTTATGAGCTCCAGCATGCTATGATGCATACAGTAGAAAAAGAACTCATTGATACGGATGTCTTTTTATGGATGGTAGGCGCAACAGAAGACCCAGAGGTTCCCCCCATTATACAAAAACTAGTAGCACAGGGCAATAGACCTGTCCTACTGCTTATTAATAAGATCGACTTATTACCTAACCCTGAAGCAGTAGTACAATTGGCCCATCATTGGCAAGAAAAGGTTCAAGTAACCCAGATATTTCCTATAACTGCTTTACAGGGATTGCAAACTGAGCAACTGATACAAGAGATATTACACTATTTACCCGAACATCCTCCTTATTACCCACCAGATACATTAACTGATAGACCTGAGCGTTTTTTTGCAGCAGAGATTATTCGAGAGCAAATATTACAGTACTATCATCAAGAAGTGCCTTATGCAGCCGAAGTAGCCATAGATAGCTTTCAAGAGACTGAGCCACTGCTCCGTATTAGTGCTATTATTTATGTAGAAAGGAAAAGTCAAAAAGCTATTTTAATTGGTAAGCAAGGAGAAGCGCTTAAACAGGTAGGCATAGCTGCCAGGCAATCATTGGAACGTTTTTTTGGTAAACAAGTATTTTTAAAGCAATATGTGAAGGTGTTACCCAACTGGCGCAGCCAGCCGAAGGCATTGCAACGTTTGGGGTATGGAGGATAAATTTGCGCGGCTGTCATTCCAGTCTGCGCTGGGATGACACTGTATTGTCATAACATATGATTCTCTATTCCTTTTATATAGAAATTCAGGCTTTAAGGCCTATTATGACGGAGTTCAATGTAGCCTGTATCGTGTTAGGATTGTTTAACCATCTTAACGATAAGTTATATGCAATATACACATAGGCTAGGAATCGATATATCTAAAAGAACCTTTGAGGTAGCTTTAATGCAAAATTTAGCCAATAGTAACATTAACCATAATAAGTTCGATAACGACATAAAAGGCTTTAAATCGCTGGTATCTTGGCTTAAAAAAGGAGGCATATCGATGGAGCAAATACTTGTATGTTTAGAAAATACTGGCATTTATCATCGTGGCTTGGTTGGGTTTTTACAAAAACAGGAGGTATTTGTCTGGGTAGAAAATCCAAGGCAGATCAAATGCAGCATAGGTATCCAAAAAGGGGAAACAGATGCATTAGATGCAAAGAGAATATGTCTGTATGCTTTTAAAAACCAAGAAGCTGCTCAAAATTACCAGCCCAATGATAAGGGGTTACAAGCAGTAGCAGATCTGCTAGCCCTCAGAGATCGACTTAACACTGCTAGATGTTCATTAGAGAAGCCTATCAAGGAGTTAAAAGAGATGAATTTAATAGAAGAGGCTAAACGACTGGAAAAGGCATGTAAGAATAGTTTAAAGGAAATAGCTAAAGATATAGCGGAGATAGAAGATGAAATGAAGAGCATAGTAGAAGCTGATCAAGAGGTCAAGAAGAACTACCAATATATTTTATCTGTAGAAGGTGTTGGTATGATAACGGCCTTAGAGATACTAGTAAATACACATAACTTTAAGCGTTTTGAAGATGCCAAAAAGCTAGCCTGTTATAGTGGTATAGTACCACATCCACATCAATCGGGCACTAGTGTAAGGAAGAAATCCAGGGTAGATCATATGGCTAATAAAATCTTAAAAAAGGCACTCCATATGTGTGCCCTGAGCGCAATTAGATGTAAGGGAGATTTTAAAACCTATTTTGAGAGAAAAGTAAAAGAGGGTAAAAATAAAATGCTGGTCTTAAATGCTATACGTAATAAAATCCTTGATAGAATCTTTGCTTGTGTAAGAGAACAACGTATGTATGTGCCTCTTCGACTAGTAGCTTAACTTGAACGATAAATAATGGAAATTATCTTCCAAGGAGCGCTGCTTGTGGTGCCAGGAGCTACTCCTGGCACCATTGAGTGTAGGGAGTGAGCTCCCT
>CAZZEE010000093.1:3177-5203 GCA_964652695.1 uncultured Cytophagales bacterium | reverse complement strand
AAGATGTGTCCATCTAAAAAATATCTTACTAAAAATTAGGAAAAGTTTGTTAGTTGTACTTAGTTTGGTGGCAATTGTATAAATAGAAGAGAAAGCATGAGGCGGCATTATAATAAATAATGAATATTGATTTAATATTCATTTCAAGCAAGTATAATAAACAACTATAATAAATTTTAAAACTATGGAACTATTACAAAAAATAAGTAAAAAGTACCTAGCACTATCTTTCAGCACACTAATGGCTATGGCCATGGCGCTGGGAGTTGTTTCATGTGATTGTGATCCTAAAAAAGAAGATGAAAATGCAGGTAAACCAACTATAAGTGTTGATAACGATCAATTAAAAGGAACTCAGAAAACCACCGAGCTAAAAGTAAAGGGTTCCTCCTATAAAGCAGGAGATTTTAGAGTAAAAGTTATGCTAACCAATGGGTCTGTTAAAATTGGTGACGTGACATTTACTGATGCTGACACTGAAAAACCTTTACATGAAGTTTTGGGAATCAATGCGGATGACGTGGTTACAGAAGATAAATCCAAACCAGTAGAAGTTACGCCTACTGATCTTAAAAAAGATTTCAGTGTCACTATTAAACTGGTTGATAAAGAAGGTAATGAAGTAGGCACTGCTGCTGACCTAAAATGGGAACCAGAAGTAACTACAGGACTTGATGTGAATATCAGTGATTTAGTTGGTGATAAAATTACAGTTGGGGTTATATCAAAAAAAGGTGGGAAACAAGTAGACCTAGTAGCAGACGATTTGAAGGAGATAGAGATGAAAGTTGCTTCAGACCAAGCAGTTGCAGAAACTGCGACTATTGTTGAACCATTGGAGCTTAAAGACACAGATATCAAAGCTGGTGCTACAAACAAAGAGATAAGCAAAGCGTTTACAGTAAAAAAAGGTAAAAAAGATACCAAACTTACTATAACTATTATTGATAAAAAAGGTAATAAGGTTTTATATGAGAAAAAAGATATAGTAGTTAAAGCTGTAGCTGGTTATGCACTTGCATTAAACACCAATAAGATAGAAGATGGTACTACAAAAGTTACAGTTAAGGTAACAAAGGGTACCGAGGATTTGGCTCAAGGAGACGTAGATAAATTGAAGATTCATGTTAAGCGTACCAAAGGGGCTATTGCTACTATAAACGGTAAAGGTAATGGGGAGAATATTGAATTTGCAGCTAACAACCTTAAGGTGGCTAATGATAAAAAGTCTGCTACTGCAGAGTTAACAATAGACCCTAAAACAGATAAAGAAGCAAACTTTACATTAGAGTTGTTAGATGAGAAAGGTGCTGTGATCCCAGGTGTACAAACTTTGGAATGGAAGAATGGGGTGAAATTAGACCTTGATCATGCTTATAGCGCTGCAACTAAAAAATTTAAATTTATTATAATTAATACGGGGGCGAAAGTATTAAATAAAAACACAAAGGTTGTAGTGAAATGGGATACAAAGGATGCTGACGTGAAGATAAATGGTAAGGCACAGGAAGTGAACTATGAGGTAATAATAAGTTCTGATTTGAAATCAGGTGAACACCAAGATACAGCTGAAGTAGATGTTACATTTGCTAATGCAAAAACATTAGTTACAGCTGATATAACTCTTTCTTATGATCAGCTAGAAGCAGATGTGGTAAAACAGGCGAAGTTGGCAGCGGATGAAAAAACACAGCATAAATTAGATGCTCAAGCAGGGCAGTTAGAAGCAGTGGCTGCATTAGCGCAAGTAAAAGTAGAGTTACTTAAGCCAGATTATACAGCAGCAGACTTAGAGGTAAATAAAGCGAAAGCTGGATGGGATAAAGCAGAGCAAGCAAAAACCGATTTAGGAGATGGTAGTGTAGATGGACAAGTTTTAGCTGCTAAGAATGCCCATGATGCTGCGAAAGATTTGTATGACAAAGCAGTACCTAAAAAAGCGCACGTAGATTCAGCAAATGCAGGGCAGACAGAAGCAGTGGCTGCATTAGCGCAAGTAAAAGTAGAGTTACTTAAGCCAGATTAT
>CAZZEE010000093.1:1194-3077 GCA_964652695.1 uncultured Cytophagales bacterium | reverse complement strand
ATGGACAAGTTTTAGCTGCTAAGAATGCCCATGATGCTGCGAAAGATTTGTATGAAAAAGCAGTCATTAGCAAACTTGGAATTGCAGATGGCAACGATGTACCCCTGAAAGCTACAACTAAAATCAAGATTCCATTGGACGCAGCTGTAGCAACTGATGTAGATAACGCTAAGATACAAATCAAAGTCACAAAGCTGTTAGGCGGTGATAATGTTGTTCAGATTAGGGTTGGTGGTGTAAAGAGACAGATAGACGCTGGTAATGAGACTATAATTGATGTACTTGTTGGCAAAATAGATGCCGGGAAAGCAGATATTGAAATTTCCGTGCAAGGTAGCGGAGGCAATCAAGCTGACTTCGAATTGCAGGTAATGCATGGTACAGCAATAGTAGGACATGCTAAGAAAATTACCTGGACTAAGGTTTAATATTAGTATCAACAAATATCACTCAGTTGTGCTGGGTGGTAGGTATAACTCGAGAGGAGCCACAAGGCTCCTCTTAGTTTTTATAGCCCACAGATTGGGATTGGTTGTATTACCAACCATAAGTCATAGCACTTTTTCTTTTTTTCAAAAATCCATCAACTGCTAGACATTGTGTGTTGGTACACGCAACAATAGCTCCTGCGTCCGGTGCGTCATCGTACTGCTACAGATTTGTAATCCTTGCGCTGCCAGTATCCAAGCAACTCCGTTGCCACAGCCACTTCTGTCACTGCGCGTCATTGCGAGCCACGTAGTGGCGTGGCAATCGAAGAGCGGTGGTAGAGGTCCGTGATAGGGCCTTCACTGGCATGTTAGGCCCCTTGCTACATTTGATGGACATGCTCTTGCCAATTAGCAGCCCTAATAAAAAGTCATGAAAGATTAGGAGAAAACTATTCCTTATATTTAACTTGTAGTCAACTATAAAATATCAACTTCATTCCAAGCAACTATATAAATTTTTAAACCATGGAACTATTACAAAAAATAAGTAAGAAGTATCTGCCCTTATCTTTTATCATGCTCATGATGATGATGGGGATTGTTTCGTGTGATGGGGGCTGCAGTAAGAGGGAGGAAATAGCAGGTGATCTAGCATTGACTTTTGGGAAAGCGCAACTACCAGATCCAGAGAGAAAAACAAAATTAACTATTAAAGCTACTAAAGCAACTAAACTAGAAGGACTGAAGCTTGTTGCTAAGTTAACAACAACTGGCACTGCAGCTACAGGTAAAGCTAAGCTTACTGTAGGTAGTAATCATCATACAGTTGCACTAGGAACAGATTTCGAATTAGCGCTGCATACCCTTTTAGGTTTAAATGCAGGAGATGAATTAAAAGAAGGCCAGGAAAAATCAGTAGACATAGAGTTTATGCCAGATAGTGAGCCAGATTTAACATTGGGGGTTGAGATTCAAAATAGTAAAGGTGAGGTAGTAGGCGAGGCAAAAACAGTTGAGTGGAAAAAGGTTGGGGGTGTACAGTTAGCATTTATTACGCCAGTGGATAATAAAGTATTTATAGGTACGGCTACGGAGGGAGTAGAAATAAAGAACGAAGGGACAGCAACGGTAAACTCCAGTGTCTATAAAATTAAGCTAACTGCAAAAGCAGGTATTCAAGTAAAATTGGGTAATAAGGATAATGTAGCAACTACAGATGAGGTAGCTATGAATGATATTGTTGGAGCTGCTGATTTAGATGCTAGCAAACCAGCCCTATCATTTAACGTACAAGTAACTGCTGATGGTGGTGAAACAGAAAGTGATATTACCTTAACCTTGATGGAGGGAGCAAAGGATCTAGGTGTTGTAAAGGTTCTAAAATGGAAAGCTAAGGATGTACAGTTAGCATTTATTACGCCAGTGGATAATAAAGTATTTATAGGTACGGCT
>CAZZEE010000093.1:0-1094 GCA_964652695.1 uncultured Cytophagales bacterium | reverse complement strand
TTAACGTACAAGTAACTGCTGATGGTGGTGAAACAGAAAGTGATATTACCTTAACGTTGATGGAGGGAGCAAAGGATCTAGGTGTTGTAAGGGTTCTAAAATGGAAAGCTCAAGGTAATACAAAGTTGGATTTTGTTGATAAAGGGCCGTTGGATCTAGTAGCCAAGAATAAAATAGGCTATACTATTAAGAATACTGGAACAGACAATATAGTCTCTGGGAAATTGCAATTAAGAGTTACTAAGACAAGAGGGGATGCTGAGGTTAAGATAGGAGGACAGAAGCTTGACGTTGGTAATAACACTCTAATAGACTTGAAGGGAGCGATAAAGAATAATAATCGTACAAAAGACTTTCAATTAGACATAGAAGGTAATGGAGGTAATAGCGCTGAGTTTGAGTTACAATTAATATATGATGGGGTAGATGTAGCTGTTAAGAAAGTAACCTGGAAAGCAACACTTGATATACAATTGGATTTTGTTGATAAAGGGCAGTTAGATTTAGTAGCCAATAACCCAGTAAATTATGCTATCAAGAATACAGGAGCAGATAAGACAGAAAAAGATAAGATATCTATACAGATAAAGAAAATAAGTGGGGATAAGAAGGTTAAGATAGGAGGAAAGGAAATTAATGTTGGTAAAACAGTATCTATATCCTTAAAGAGTGAGAATATAGAAATAAAGAATGGAGATATAGATAAAGCATTAAGCTTACTGATAGAAGATAATGGAGGAACTGCTGCTGAATTTGAGCTACAGCTAATATATAAGGGTAAGCCAGTAGCAGGAACTAAGAAAGTTACATGGAAGAAGAGCTAAAATTTTCCTAGTGATACCAGGAAGAAATTTCTGATCCATCAATAACCAATATACGAGGGGCTTACTAAGCCCCTCGTGGTTTTTGAATGTAACAAGCAAAACTTATATACCCCTTTTTTTTTCGCTTAAAAGATCATAAATTGCCATCATTGCGAGGAGCAAAGCGACGAAGCAACCCAAGGGTATGGCAGTTGTGGAAAGAAGATAATAATAACAGGGCTTGTAGCTCAGGTGGTTAGAGCGCTACACTGATAATGTAGAGGTCCGTGG
>CAZZEE010000092.1:0-5222 GCA_964652695.1 uncultured Cytophagales bacterium | reverse complement strand
GTTGTTCTACTTTCTTATCCTGAGAGCTTGGATCAGGGGTTTTTTCTGGCGGAGGACTGGAGGTACCCTCTGGTGGAAGAGCAGGGGTCTGCGTTTTAGGTTTATGCTTATTAGGATTCCCACAATCGCAAGAAATGGTAGTTAGCGCTAGTGATAACACCATGATGGGGAAACTTTTGAAAAGTTGGAATTTTTGGTTAACTAGATTTATTTTCTTCACCATTAGATTTTTTAGACAGATTAGTAGGACAATGAATAGCACGCTAGGGCTATAATTTTGATTAGAGATTTGCTACTAAATTAAGTTGTTAACTTGATTATAATTGTAACCTAACCCTACTTTTTACGAGGTGAAGACTTATGGATGTAGCAGACCCCATATTTTATCCTTCAGGACATCTAATCCTTGGCCTGTAAGCGCAGAAATAAAGATAGGTTCTATTTGGGGAGGGAATAGTTTTTTAATCTTACTTTTTTCTTCTTCTTGAATTAAGTCTGATTTAGAAATCACCACTAGGCTACGCTTGTGTAACATAGCAGGGTTATAAGCTTCTAATTCTTGGCGTAGGATCTGATAAGTTTGATATATATCTTCTGTATCAGCTGATATCATAAATAGGAGGCATAGATTGCGTTCTATATGCTTCAAAAATCTAATTCCTAAGCCTCTCCCATCCGCTGCTCCTTCAATGAGCCCAGGGATATCCGCCATGACGAAAGAGTTTTCATTTCTATAAGGAACTACACCGAGCTGGGGCGTCAACGTAGTGAAAGGGTAACTGGCTATTTTAGGCTTAGCAGCTGAGATAGTAGCTAACAAAGTCGACTTACCGGCATTGGGAAAGCCTACCAGCCCTACTTCCGCCAGCAACTTAAGCTCTAACTTGATCCATCCTTCTTCACCAGGTATCCCTGGTTGCGCATAACGAGGTGTTTGTTGAGTAGGGGACTTAAAGTGTACGTTGCCTAGTCCCCCTTTTCCACCATGCATCAATATAATAGGCTTCCCTTCTTGCATGACCTCTGCTATGACCTGGTCGGTATCTGCCATTTTAGCTACAGTACCTGGGGGCACTTCTAGGACGATATTGGAACCATCTGCTCCTGTGCGGCAGCTTGATTCTCCATTTTTCCCATCTTCTGCTACTATGTGCTTTTTATATTTGAGATGTAACAAAGTAGATAGCTGCTGGTTACACTTGAGTAGAATATCTCCTCCTTTGCCACCATCTCCGCCATCTGGCCCTCCTTTTTCAATGAATTTTTCTCTTCGAAAATGCACATAACCTACCCCTCCATGGCCAGCACAGACATATATTTTTACCTCATCAATAAAGTTAGAAGAAGCCACTTTTGTTTGCTTACTTGAGTAGTTAAATTTCTTGCGTAATCTACGTCTTTTGCTCCCTAAATGCGTGTAGTAGCAAGAGCACACTCCTGCCACTCAATCGGGTGCGGTGGTTTTAGTGATTGGATCGCCACGGTTACTTTCCGTCACTGCGAAGCTGCTACGCAGCTTCGCAGTCCCTCGCGATGCCGTCCGGTTGCTCACAAATTTCTTCCTTGTCAGAAAACAAAATATTTGATTTTACAAAAAATTTATTCTTGCTTATGATGAATGAGCTTAACAACATCCATAATCCTTTTAAAGACCTCTTCTATAGGTCCTACCCCCTTTACTCTATAGAGCTTATTTTGCTTTTCGTAATAGTCTATAACAGGTAAGGTTTCTTTATGGTAAACGTGGATCCTTCTAGTTATCCGCTCTTCACTCTGGTCGTCAGCACGACCTAACGTTTTAGCCCTTCCTTTAATTCGCTCTCTTACTATTTCATCAGGAACTTCTAAGAAAATAACCCCATCTAATTGGTGCCCATGTTTAGGTAGCAATTCATCCAATGAAGTAGCTTGTGCTATCGCCCTAGGAAATCCATCAAATAAAAATTGGAAACCATTTTTATTTGCCTTCACTTGTGCCTCAACCAAATCCATAACTACTTCATGGGGTGCCAACATACCTTCGTTGATATAGTTGGAAATCAGCTTACCTATAGAGGTTGCCTGATTAACATGTTCGCGCATTAAACCGCCTGGTACTATGGGTATTAAGTTATAGTGACACGTTATTTTTTCGCTTTGAGTTCCTTTGCCTGCGCCAGGAGGGCCTAATAATACGATATTGGCCATTTTTATTTATTTCGTTTAATTATTTAATATTTTACATCGGTGGTATTATTTTTTGTACCCGTTCACTATTATATCATATAACAGCCATCACGTATCTTCAACCATGTGGCTATAAATCGATTTGCCTTCGGCGACCTACTTTTTGTCACCACACAAAAAGTAGGCAAAAAATTCTCCACTGCTGGAAAAGGTTGCCACACCCCTATCGGGTTTGTCACTGCGAGGGAACGAAGTGACCGCGGCAGTCGCAATGACGTTTTGGAGTGACAGGATATACCTTCTGTCACCATTTTATATGAACTTCCTATGCTTATATTGAAGCGATTATCTTCTAACTCTCCAAGCCTACGCAACGATGAGCCCTTCGGGGTTGCCACGGCCCTTGGGGCCTCGCAATGACGTTTTGGTGTAGCAGGAATTATTCCTGCTACCGCTTTGTTTAGGCCAAACTAAAGCTGCAAAGGCTATCCGACTGCCCTAGTTCTCTTCCCCAAAGGAACGCTATTTGTGGTGCCAGGACTGCCACGCCCCTCTCGGGGCTCGCAGTGACGAACTCCTGGCACCATTGAGTGTAGGGAGCTCACTCCCTACACCACTACGCCATTTTCACAAAGGCGGATCTTTTGTTTTGTAATCTGTTCGTGTATAGTCGTGAGCGAGTACTTATTTTTTAGCTCGGTAATATACGCAATAATTAATTAATGTAATCAAAATCTAGGTACTTTGTAAGAATTTTGGGCATTTTGATCTTATCTCCATCGAAATTTAACTCTAATAAGGCTGCTATGATGCGTGGCAAAGCGATGGCGCTTCCATTTAAAGTATGTAACAAACGGCTATGTCCTTGCTTATCTTTGTAACGTAGCTGCATACGGTTAGCTTGGTAAGTTTCAAAGTTGCTAATAGAGCTTACTTCTAACCAACGGTTTTGACCTACTGAGAAAACTTCTATGTCATAAGTGAAAGCTGCAGTAAAACCTAAATCCCCCGTACATAATGCCAATACCCTATAAGGAAGTTCTAATTTTTGTACGAGCCCTTCTACGTAATTACGCATCAATTCCAGGGTTTGATAAGAAACTTCTGGTAGGGTTATACTTACGATCTCTACTTTATCGAACTGATGTAATCGATTCAATCCTCGTACATGACTTCCCCAAGAACCTGCCTCTCTCCGAAAGCAAGGTGTATAAGCTGCATGTCGAATTGGTAAATGGTCCTCCTGTAGCATCTGACCTCTGTATAAATTGGTGACAGGTACTTCGGCAGTAGGGATCAAGTATAAGGGTTCGTTGACCAGCTGATAGATTTGTCCTTCTTTATCGGGTAGCTGGCCTGTTCCATATAGGCTATCTTTGTTGACCAGGATAGGTGGTTGTATTTCTTCATAGCCCGCATGCCTAGCTTCATCCAAAAAAAAGTTAATCAAAGCTCTTTGTAGCCTAGCTCCCTTTCCTTTGTATACAGGAAACCCAGCACCAGTTAATTTATTACCCAGCTCAAAGTCGATGATATCATATTTGGCAATTAGTTCCCAATGCGGCATGGTAGCGCTGTCTGATGAAGGAAGATGATCAACCTGATATACCACTTGATTGTCCTCCGCACTTTTACCCAGAGGAACATTTTTGGATGGTAGGTTAGGCAACTCATATAATATAGCTTGTAATGCCTCTTTGTGCTCGTGAAGTTGTGTTTCTAGTTCCTTGATATGTGATTTGAGCTCCTTGCTTTGCGTTTTGAGTGGCTCTATGGCGTCTACTTGTTTGGCTGCTATTAGTTGCTCTATCTGTTTACTGAGCTGATTAACTTGCGCAGAAGCAGTATCATAGGCTAGTTGGGTTTCTTTCCTTTTTTGGTTAGTAGCTAAAGCTTGCTCTACCAAGGTAGCTGCCTGTTTCATTTGCCTGCTTTCTAAGCCTTGAATAACCTTCGCTTTATTTTCTTCTATGAAATTGATTTCTAGCATGTCTTGTCTTCTAATAGGTTTTCACAAACCTAGAAAAAATGGAGAAGAAAAAGCAATTTTCTCTATTCCTTCTTGTTGGTTACTGCGTATACACCTTAGCTGGCATGTGAGTTCTTTCTGTGGCATCTCATTATACTTTCTTAACACTCGTTTAGCCTGGTTCCAAAAATTTTCTATGCCATTAATATGGTTTTGTTTATCAACAAAAAGCTTGCTATCCTTAATGCGATAATGCTTGAAGTCAGAGACATCTAAAATATCATAACTTCGATAACTATCTGTATAAACCACTGAATCTGGCAGTATTTTGCTCTTTAAAGCATCAAAAAGTGTTTGAGTCTTAGTATCAGCAACCATTTTAGTATAAACTTTACCTCCTCTTTTGAATATCCCAAATACAGGTACTTTTCCTCTAGCTCCTCTTCCTCTTTTGCCTTTTCTTACTCCTCCAAAGTCGTGCCTAGCCTAACAAATCTAGATTTGCACAACTATATAGCCAATGCCTGGTAATATGGCAAAGCTCTTCCCCATCAATTGGCAAAGAAGCTCTTCTTCTGTGCCAGTGGGAACAATTTCAGTCAAGTAATTTAACCTACAAGTTGAAATATTTGAATTAAATAATGCTTAACTCTTGACAATCGCCTAGTAATGACCTATCATTGTAGTACGCAGGTGGTGAAGTTTAATGAGGAGATAGGTTACGTGTTATTGACCACCATGCAATTATATACCGTTCGTATTACCTTCTAAGTGTTTCAGGTAATCATTTCGATAATTAAATCGTTACTTTTACGGCAAGCCAGGACAAAGTTCAATAGACTTCTTGTGAAATCAAGTATTTTGACGTCATTATGAGGGACTGCCATAGCCGCGAGCTGCTTCGCAGTGACAGAAGCGACCGTGGCAAACCCAAAGGGCTCATCACTGTTTGGGCTTGTAGGGGTGCGGTGATAATCTGGGAAGGAAGGAGTTTGTGAGTAAGAGGACGTCATCGCGAGGGAACGAAGCGACCGTGGCAGTCCATAATTCCAATATTTGTCACTCGGCAACAGCCGAGCGACTGCAT
>CAZZEE010000091.1:0-5258 GCA_964652695.1 uncultured Cytophagales bacterium | reverse complement strand
TAAAAGGATATTTTTGGCAAGGTTTTTGTTAAAAAATGACATTTGCTTGCAATTTTTTTGCATCTTTTTAAGCTTTTCTCGAGAAAAAATATGCGTTCTTACTACTATTTTTGGCGATTTTAAGAGTTCTTAAGGATTAACAAACTATTGAAGCTAGTCATTGCGACTGCTTCAGGGGGGCTGCTTTTCCTTAGTCCGTCATTGCGAGGGCACAAAGTGACCGTGGCAACCCCGAAGGGCTCATCGTTGCGCAGGCCTATAAGGCTAGAAGATAATCCATGTTTTTGCATAATGGATTATCGCAACGCTACAATCCTACGCGCGGTGGTGAGCCCTTCGGGGTTGCTTCACTACTGTCACTGCGAGACTCGAAGCAGCCGCAATGACGATCTGAATAAGTAATGGCAACTATCAAACCTTATAAATGATGCACCCCTGTCAGTAAACTTATACAAGTATTTTGAGATCCTTGCAGTGACGGTTTAAGGAAATTTTTTCTATTTCGTTTAGGAAACTAGCTGATAAGTCATACCCGTCAGCTGTACAAGTTGAGCTAGTAATTCATCATTCGGATGGACGCGGTGGTTAGTAGCTTGTAATGCTACTTCCATCTGCTCTGTATGATCTTTGATATATAAACGAAGCTGGCAAGATCCTCTATGTTGGGAAATTACTTTTTCCAAGGTTGGGATGAAGGTATCACTTAATTTTTCAATAGGTATAAAGAGAGTTAAAGTCTTGCTCAGTTTATTTCTAACCTCCCCTAGCAAGCTAATCTTTTGTGGACGGAATTCCCAGGTATCCTGCTGCTGATACCGGGTTGTTACCATCCCTGTCATATGTACAAACATACCCTGCTGGAGCATATGTTGATTTTTTAGGTAATCTTCCCCAAATAGCGCAAGGGGGAGTGTGCCTGCATAGTCTTCCAAGGTAAATAGGGCAAAAGGTCTACCTTGCTTATTATGTTTAATGGTACACTCTGTGATAATACCCCCTAGACGTATTTCTCTTTGTTTAAAGGAAAGTACATTTTGCGTATTAGCATCACAGAAATGCGTGAGTTCTACCTGGAAGGTATCTAGCGGGTGTCCCGAAATATAAAATCCTACATATTCCTTTTCTAGGCGCAGCTTCTCTACCATATCATAGGGCTCACAAAGAGAAACCTCAGGTCGTTTGGGTTGATAGAGGCTACTATCCATGGCAAATAAAGACTGTTGTGCTGTTGATTTTTCACGCCGTAGCTGGTTAGCGTATTGGATGACTTTCTCAATGAGGGAAGGTGCCCCTTGTTCAGCGAATAGATATTGTTTGCGATGATATTGGGCTAGGCTATCGAAGGCGCCTGACATGGCTAGGGCCTCAAAAGCCTTCTTATTGATGGACTTGATATCGACTTGTTCCGCAAAGTGGTAGATGTCTGTAAACTTTCCCTGTTGCTCTCTAACGTCAATGATATTCTTAGCAGCAGCTTCACCTACTCCTTTGATGGCTGCTAGCCCAAATCGAATCTGCTGATTTTGGTTAACGTCAAAATTCAAATAACTCTCATTGACATCAGGTCCTAGGACTGAGATTCCCTTTTTTTTACATTCTTCCATGAAGTAACCTACTTTTCCGATATCGCCTTGGTTATGGGTCAGTACAGCAGCCATGTATTCGGCTGGATAATGTGTTTTGAGGTAGGCTGTTTGGTAGGCTATGACGGAATAAGCAGCAGCGTGGGCCCGGGGGAACCCGTATTGTGCAAACCGCTCCATCATCTCGAAGATCTCCACGGCTTTGGCCTCTGTAATTCCTTGCTTTTTTTGGGCACCCTGGACGAATTTCTTACGCTGCTGAGCCATCTCTTCGACTTGCTTTTTACCCATGGCTTTTCGCAAGATATCTGCTTCTCCGAGTGTATAGTCAGCAATGAGTTGCGCAGTTTGCATCACCTGTTCTTGGTAGACCATGATGCCATGGGTATTCTCTAGCATGCCTGCTAATAAGGGATGGGGGTATTCTATTTTTTCCTGTCCATGCTTACGGGCTATGAAGTTGGGTATAAACTGCATGGGACCAGGCCGATACAGCGCATTCATGGCAATCAGGTCTTCAAACTGGGTAGGAAGCAGCTTTTTAAGCCACTGCCGCATGCCGTCTGACTCAAACTGGAAGGTCGCTATAGTATCCCCGCGTTGGTAAAGCTGAAAAGTCGCTTCATCATCCAAGGGCAATTTCGCCAGATCTATGTGTTGATTTCTCTTTTTAGCGATGAGTGCGATAGCATCCTTCAGAATCGTTAAGGTTTTTAATCCTAAGAAATCCATCTTGAGCATACCTACCTTTTCTACAATAGAGCCGTCATATTGGGTAACCAAGAGCTCGGAATTCTTATCGGTCTTCACAGGGATATATTCTAACAAGTCGTCTGGCGCTATGATGATGCCAGCTGCATGTATCCCTGTATGGCGTGTGCACCCTTCTAGGGTCTCTGCCAAGGCGAGTACCTTGCTTTCTAAGGTATCTTTCTTCTTTCTGAATTCTTGTAGCTCAGGCACCTCTTCAAAAGCTTCGGTGAGGGTGGTCCCCAATTTTTCAGGGACTAGCTTCGACATATAGTCGGCCTTTTCTAGGGGTAGGCCTAGTACACGTGCCACGTCTCGGATTGCAGATTTGGCTGCCATGCTACCAAAGGTGGTAATATGGGCAACTTGGTTTCTACCATATTTGTTAGCTACGTATTCTATGACCTTTTGGCGTCCTTCATCGTCAAAGTCAATGTCTATATCAGGCATAGAAATACGCTCAGGGTTGAGGAAGCGTTCAAAAACCAAGTTATAATGGATGGGGTCGATATTGGTAATACCTATACAATAGGCTACTACAGATCCAGCCGAAGAGCCTCTCCCAGGCCCTACCATGACACCTAGGGTCCTAGCAGCTTGTATCAAGTCTTGTACGATCAAAAAATAGCCTGGATACCCCATCTTTTGGATGATATCTAACTCGTAGTTGATTCGTTGTTCTAGCGCTGGTGTGAAGACGCTATATCTTGTTTTAGAACCTTCCCACGTTAGGTGACGCAGATAGCTATCCTGATTGTTAAACCCTGTTGGTATCTGGAAGATGGGCAACAGTACATCTCGTTCTAGTACGGGGGTGGTGATCTTATCTACAATCTCTTGGGTATTGGCTATTGCTTCTGGGATGTCATGGAAGAGCTGTAGCATCTCTTCGGGGGATTTCAAAAAGAACTGATCCCCCTCAAATCGCATCCTAGATGGATCATGATAGTCTTTTCCTGTTTGCAAGCATAGGAGGATATCTTGTGCAAGGCTGTCTTCTCGGGCTACATAATGAACGTCATTGGTAGCGATGACTTTAACATTGTGTTTTTTAGACCACTTGACTAAGATAGCGTTGCAGAAGTCTTGCTCTGGGATGCCATGGCGTTGTAATTCTATATAATAGTTCTCGCCAAAGATATCAAGCCATTCTAGGAATAGCTTTTCTGCTGCTTCTTCGCCTTTATGTAAGATAGCCTTTGAGATTTCGCTTGCCAGACAGCAGGTAGTAGCAATGAGTCCTGCGCTATATTTTTTTAATAGCTTCTTATCGATGCGGGGTTTATAGTAATAGCCTTCTAGGAATCCCAGCGAACAGAGTTTAGATAAGTTCTTATAGCCCATCTCATTTTGAGCTAGTAGGAGCTGGTGATAGCGGGTTTTGTTCTTGTGGTCATGCATGTCAGGAGCTATGTAGAACTCACAGCCGACCAAGGCTTTGAGCTGCTGTTGCTTAGCAGATGACACAAAATGAGCTACCCCAAACATATTACCATGGTCGGTGATAGCCAGGGCTTGCATGCCTAGTTGTTTTGCCTTGCTAATGAGGTTATCTACTTTGGCTGCTCCATCCAATAAGGAGTATTGGGTATGGCAATGTAGGTGTGTAAATGAAGTCATGGTGATTAATCTAAAGAATCGACCTTGTAAATAATGATTGGCAGCTATTCTATAACCTATATGAGCAGTGGATGAATAGACCCGCTGCGAAAGTAAATATGGCACAGAAAATATGCTTATTATAGCCTCTTATGGCCACTTTTTTCTACCTTAAAATCGTTTCGCAGAAGGTCTAATATATACCCAAGCCACCTGAAAGTTAGACAACTGATTTAATAAGAATGTTTTTTAACGGAATTCCCGCTGGAGTTTACCCCTGGCTCCGAACAGGGGCGGCAATGACAATGCAGTCGTTAATATTATAAGCTGGGTCAGGACCAAGTATATACTAGTTACAGCTGAAAGTTAGAAAGCTGGCTTGATAGGAATGCTAATTAACTGGATTCCCGCTTTCGCGGGAATGACACGGTAGTCGTTACAGCGTGGTGTCAGGGATGATCCCTGACACCACAAAAGAAAATCGGCCATCTAACTTTCAGGTAGCTTGGGTATATACTCAACTACTTGTAAAGCACTGTTTGTAAAGCATGTACTGTCTTATCTACATTGGGTAGTATTTCTTGAATCAACGTAGGAGCATAAGGTAGCGGCACATCCGCACTATTTACTTTCAGAATAGGTGCATCTAGGTAGTCAAACGCATGCTTTTGCACTTGATAGGTTATCTCCGAAGCAATAGAACCCAAAGGCCATGCTTCTTCTAAAACCACTAATCGGTTTGTCTTTTTGACGGAGCTGATGATGCAAGGTAGGTCGAGTGGTCGTACTGTCCGCATGTCGATCAGCTCAATGTCTATGCCTTGTTCCTGTAGCCTTTGTGTAGCTTCTAAGGCTACTTTCATCATTTTCCCAAAGGAGACCAAAGTGGCGTCTTTGCCTGGTTTTACAACTGTTGCTTGCCCTAGTGGAATTACATATTCTTCTTCAGGGACTTCTCCTTGGTCGCCATACATGAGTTCAGATTCCATGAAGATGACAGGGTCATTATCACGGATAGCAGATTTGAGTAATCCTTTGGCATCATAGGGGTTAGAAGGAACAACGACTTTGAGTCCAGGGCAGTTGGCATACCAGTTTTCAAAGTTTTGAGAATGCTGAGAGCTCAACATGCCTGCATTGCCAGTTGGTCCTCTAAACACAATGGGAACGGGGAATTGCCCCCCGGACATGGACATCATCTTGGCAGCTGAGTTGATAATTTGATCGATAGCTACTAAAGAGAAGTTAAAGGTCATAAACTCAATAATAGGTCGCAAGCCATTCATAGCTGCTCCTACACCGAGACCAGCAAACCCTAGTTCAGAG
>CAZZEE010000090.1:0-5259 GCA_964652695.1 uncultured Cytophagales bacterium | reverse complement strand
GTTAATATCCTAATTAATAACCTAATTAAAAGTGTTTTAGTATAGTAGGAAACATTTTGAGGTGTTTAGGCCCCCTTATGAAGGAAGATTCAAAATCCTTATCGAGGCTTTTTATCCAATACACGATTACTTCTATCTTGTAGTTCTTCAGCGGCTTGCTCTATGCCCAAAGCTTTTGCCAAGGGCACAAAGAAATATAAAGTCTCCTTGGCTATTTTCTCTTGTTTCTCATACTTAGCGTGGCCTTCAATGGTGCGCATGTTGTGCATACGGTCTGCTATCTTTACATACAAGGCTCGTTTGTCAGTTGCTTCTAGCAACATCCGCATGTTCTCATCTTCATTTAATTTTCCTCTGTAAAAACTATTTTTAAAGCTTTCCAAATGGGTCACGGAATCTACGATATTTACCACTTCGGGGCCAAACATCATATCAATGTTTTCCAACAACATAGGTGTATCTTCCACTGTGTCATGCAACAACCCTCCTATGATAGTAGCTTCCTCTTGATTCCAAGCAAGTACAATCTGCGCAACTGCCAAAGGATGTAAATAATAAGGTTCTCCGGAATGTCTATTTCTAGCGCCATGATACCATTTGATCAGTTCAAGAGCTGTTTTGATATGCTCTATGTTAGCAGATGACTTTTGTTCTACAGCAGTTAGGAACTCTTGTTCTTGCTTCTGAGCACCTGGATACTGGTCGTTGGCTCTTACCAATGCTGCTCCCAACTCCATAGCAGGATTGTCCATATCTTTGGGACGGATCTCATTCAGGTCTGCAGGCACCACATAGGAGTAATAATCATAAGCAGTTTGCTTACTGATATCTACATTGGTATAGCCGTAATGTGCTTTGATAATCCGTTGATTCTCAACCAGCAAAAGTTCTTTGGCATTGGTTGGGTTAGGCAAACTAGAACTACTCATCTCCGCTGTATAACTCTTGGCCAACTCCGGTATATCGTTCGCTTGTTGTGTGATGGTAAACCGAACAGCTGGAATATGTTTGATATAGTCGTTGGTTCTATTCACTGAAGGCATCGGATAAGTCAATTGCGAATCCTGTACCCCTAGATAACAAGCTGTTTGCGGAGTATCGCTATTGTTCGGTAAAGCCAGCATAGTATACTTCAAAAGTTTTACCAGCTGGGTTGGATCACAAACAATCTGTTGATGCTTGGTTTGCTCGAGGTAATGTACTTTCCGATTAGGCAACTGCTCTTGAAGTTGTTCAAGCAGCTGATCTATAGCGATAGGCTTAAGCTCTAAACGAAGGTAATCTGTTGCCCGGTGGTCTATTTTGGTTAGATTCAGTGCCATAGTGGAAAGCTTTGACTCCACATCTTGTAAAGTATGCGCTAGAGAAGTTGCTTGCGGAAAATCTACTTGTAGTTGGGATCTCCCCTCCTTGAGTTCTTTTACAAACTCAGGTAACTTCTGGATCTGAGCACTTCTCAGAGTTGCTAGCAAGCGCATCTTTTCTTTGAACGTTTCTAAGTGGGCTTGTCTAGTTTCTTGCTCTGTAACTGCTAGACTTTGATGGTCCGTAGCAAGCCGATCATACCGCTGTTGTCTTCTACGAGCGAAAAGGAGGCCGATGAGTATACCAAAGATGCCTTGGTAGATCATTAAATACTTGTCTGTAAAGCTAAGAGATATAGCAAACGAGCCAATAACCAACTTATAAAAAGCGAAACCTAAGCTGATACCTAGTATACCCACGATGGTAGCAGTAAACCAATCCAACAGCACGAATAACAAAATGATAATCCCAAAGATATTGACAACCCATTCTATGCTAGCACCTGTCAACAACAGCATGAGGGTACTTGTGAATGGCAAGCAGTACATGACGGTGAAATGCCAAAAGGTAGGCATGTAGGGGAGCAAGGATGAACTCCATTTTTCTTTGACAATAAGTAAAACACAGAGCACTCCTCCAATAAGTCTGAGATACAGCATGAAATCTTCATACTGAGGAAGTGTGGGTGTCCAGATAAAGTAAGGGATTGTGTAGTTGATTAAAAGGAATATTCCAAACAATATATAAGGAGCTCCATAAGTGGCCACTTGGTGTTGAGAATAAGCAACAATACGTTGAGGAGTAGGTATTAGGAATCTGAATGCATTGCCAACGCTATCCTTATGCAATTTCCAGATAGATTCTTGTCCGTTGGTATTCCTAATAGCAAACCCTTTATTTTGCATAATATGAACGCATAAAAAGGCAAATAGGTTGGCAGTAGCACTAATTGGCGTAGTTAAATATTCATAATCTAGAGGAAGTGTAAGTTTAGCAATAATAAATGTTATGAGGGCAACAAAAAAAGCTGCATAAAAGCTTGTTTTATCTACTTTTAATCCTAAAATGCCTGCTATAAGAGGAGTAGCAAGTACAGGACCTGTAAGGCTTAGGGTTATAAATTTTAAGTTTAAGAAACTACTACTATGCAAAGCAATGACTATAGCCCCTATACTCATGAAAATAGTACTGAATTTAGCCCAGATTAGTTCATCAATAACTAGGTTAAACCTGGCGGCAATGGGTTTTACAACATCGCGCGCAAAGATCAAGCCACTAACATGTAGATAGGAATCAGCACTAGACATGATTACGGCTAGGGTACCAGATATAGCCAATCCTTTGAGTCCAATAGGTAAAAGCTCTTGGACCAGGTGTGGAAATATAAGCTTAGCATCAATGTGAGGATAAAGTACCAAGCCCCCTAAGCCAATCAACATACTTAGGATCCGGAACATAGAGTCAAAAGCAGCTACAGCAAAAAATTGATTGCGCAATTGTTGGCCATTTCTCGCCATGAGTAACCTTTGGATAGAAGCAGGTTTTATTATTTCAACAAAAAAGACACTCCACATAACAAAAAGAGTGAAATATTGAGGGGATTTTTTATGGCCAATAACAATAAACTTCTCGGCAGGTACTTGTAAAAATAAGTTGGGAAGCCCACCTACCTTATTAATTATCTTATAAACTAACAAGGGCATTAAAAGAAATAATACCACAAACTGGAATATGTCGGTGGTAGTAACTGCTTTAATACCTCCATAAGCTGCATAGAGTGCGATCAAGAACCCACCTATAATGATACTCCACGTAAAATCGATCTGTAATAAATTCTGACAAATAAGTCCCAGAGCTATTAATTGAATACCCGTTGCAAAAAGTGCATAGAGTATGCTTAGTATCCCTGCAATTACACCACTCAGCTTACCATAAAGCTTTTCCATTATATCTCCCACGGTTAGGCATCCATCGAAATACTTCATTTTGGGTGCAATAAATAGCGCCGTCCATATAAAGGAGATACTTAACCCGAAAAGGGCTACCGTCATGGCAATTCCATTGGTAAATACTTCTCTGGGATCACCTAGAATAGAACCTCCCCCTATATCAGTAGCCAAGTAGGTAAGCACTAGGGCTATGGTCCCAAACGACTTATTGGCAAGCGCATACTCTCGAATATCCTTAATTCCCCTACCTGCACGAAAGCCGATGAATAAGGTGATGGCTAAAAAAGCATAAACAATCAGGTAATCTATACTAAGGTATTGCATGGGTGATAAGCTGGTTTGTTAGGTAGCTAATTTAAGTAAAAAACATTCTGATTCTAACTTTTTACCTAAAAGTGTCTTACACGTGTTATAAAGATCTTCCTTCCATCTCCCTAGGAATAGGAATATGCATAGCCTGTAATATAGTAGGAGCAACATTTATCAGGGTGCCAATCCTTACAGGATGCTGATAGGTAGGATCTATACGTACAAAAGGTACTGGGTTAGTTGTATGCGCTGTATAAGGGCTACCATCCTCCTGGAGCATCTGCTCCACGTTGCCATGGTCGCTTACCAAGAAGGTAATATAATTATTCCTTAAAGCATGCTCCACCACCTGACCCACGCAAGTATCTACTACTTCACAAGCCTCTATGGCTGCCTGCCATACGCCTGTATGACCTACCATATCGGGATTGGCGAAATTTAGACATATAAAATCAAACTGCCGCTTATCGAGTAAAGGTGTGACCTTGCTGGTAATATCACCGGCACGCATGGCAGGCACCAAATCATAGGTAGCCACTTGGGGTGATGGACACAGGATACGTTCCTCTCCTGGGAAAGGCTCTTCCCTCCCGCCCGAGAAAAAATAAGTTACATGCGGGTATTTTTCTGTTTCGGCTATCCGAAGTTGGCTTTTGCCCTGTTGGCTTAATACTTCCCCGAGCGTATTTGTAAGGGCTGATTTATGAAAGATGCTCTGTACATCTCTGAAAGTTTCATCATAGACCGTCAAAGTCAGATAATAAAGGGACAAAGGATGCATCTGATAAGTAGGAAAGGGTGTCTGAGTAAGCGCCTGGGTAATTTGCCGCCCCCTGTCTGTACGAAAGTTGAAGCACAGTACCACATCTCCTGGTTGGATCGCGGCTACAGGCTCTCCAGAAGTCTGTGTTAAAATAATAGGTTGTATAAATTCGTCCGTAATCCCCGCTTTATAGGATTGTTCTATAGCAATCTTCCAGTCTTGTGTAGGATTACCTCTACCCTGTACCAGGGCATCATAGGCTACTTGCACACGCTCCCAACGTTGGTCCCTATCCATGGCATAATAACGCCCCATAATTGTAGCTAGCTTTACATGAGGTTGATAAGGTGTTAGCTGGTCAAGGAATCCAATGGCACTATGGGGAGCTGTATCTCTACCATCCGTAAAAGCATGAACAAACACTGGTAAATCTTCCTGGGCCAATAACGAACATAATCCTTTCAGGTGATCGATATGTGCATGAATGCCTCCATCAGAAACAAGCCCCATCAGATGAATAGGTTTTCCATGCTGCTTCGCATAGGTTAAAGCAGCTAACAAAGTAAGGTTTTTACGAAGCTCACCAGATTGAATAGCTCGATTGATTCTCACCAAATCTTGTGGTATCACCCTACCTGCCCCTAGGTGCATGTGACCTACTTCCGAATTTCCCATCTGCCCATCAGGCAATCCCACCGCAGCACCAGAAGCTTGCAGTAGGCTATGCGGATAATTTTTGTAAAGTTGATTGATATAAGGAGTACGGGCATGCGCAATGGCTGAATATTGGGTTTGCTGCGTAATACCCCAACCATCTAAAATTAGTAGTAAGACTTTTGGATCCATAGGTTAATAATTAGGAAGAACTATTTGAAAGGGTCATTTTTTAACAAAAACCTTGCAAAAAATATCCTTTTACAAACCGCCTTGATT
>CAZZEE010000089.1:0-5264 GCA_964652695.1 uncultured Cytophagales bacterium | reverse complement strand
AGTCTTCCTCTCCTTATGCTTACACAACCTATCGTTATCTCGATAAAGCTTTGGCCATAGTGCTAGGTCAAGGATTATTCTTAGAAGCATTAACAGGGAAAGTTAGAGGCATAGCTGATCATGATTCCTCCGATTATCTATCTGGTCTTATTCAAGCATTATATGACGATATAAAAACTTGTGTCCAAAATAAGACCCCTATCAATGAAAGCTTCTTAGAAAAAGCTATAGAGCGCTTTGCAGTAGCTTGCCCTGATGCTCCCAGAGATATTCAAGAGGTTTTAAAAAGGTACATTGTACTAACCAAGCATTTTGATCTTGCTGAAGTGATTGGTAGAATTTATAGCTTCTTCCCTTCTAAGAATATTTTTGGATCACCCATAGATGATAAGGAGGAAATTGAAAAAGACATGCAATCTAGAGGGTACGATAATCATGCGCCTATAGTATGTGTACTAACACCTCGAGAAGTAGAAAATATTGAAGCATTTGTGAATAAAAACCCCTATTTGCAGCGTGTATCCCTAGACCAATTAAAAGCTGTACCGCCAATCCTTAACTCTATGGATGCCTTTCTAGATGCACAAGATAGGGTTTACATGTTTTTTATAGTTGATAAATTAAATCAACTAGTAACCTTATTAAAGGTACTCAACAAAGCAGACTACTTACCCAAAGAAAAAAAACACTCTTTTAGCATACGACCAAAAGCCCAAACAGATAACAAATAGGTAACTGTAATCGTTTGCACGATAGCTATGACCTTCCGTATATAATCATAGGCTAGGATCTGGAGAGTAAAAATCAAGCTTTAGTCACCAAAGTGATACCAGGATTACGACGCCCTTTTAATGAGCATTATAACTACACGTGAAAAAAAAAAGAACTTTGGAAACCATCATACAGGACATTGTGATAGCGCTCAATCATGAAGACAACTCCTGCCATTACACCTACAACTCTTATAGCCAAGGCTGGATATTAGAAATCAGGCAAATATCTAAACAGCAGGCTAGTGCTAAAACCATGCGGATTGTGGGATATACATTTCCTTTAAATACGGCCTCTGTAGCCGCCATCTGTACGGATAAATCAGCGTGCGCTGCTATCCTGGAAAGTCATCAGATACCCTGCGTACCTCACCAGCTTTTCACGCGTCCTTATTTAGAAAATTACACTCCAACATCAGGCATCTTTCGCCCCCTTTTGCAGCATGCGGAAGGAATAGGATATCCACTGGTGGCTAAGGTAAAAGATGGTACAGGTGGTGTAGGTGTTTTCTATATCTCCACACCCCGAGAACTGGAAGTAGTAGCTATGTCATGCTTTACAAAAGAAAAAGACATCTGCTTGAGTCCTTATTATGACATCGTACAAGAATATAGGGTTGTGGTCTTAGAGGGTCAAGCACAACTTTGTTTTAGTAAGGAGCGACCTGCTCTTGTAGGGGATGGACACAGCTCTATAGCTACCTTGCTTACACAATGCCTATCTCAAAAGAAGTGGAATTTATTAGATATGCTGATGGAGGGGCAAAGTTTAAATCGCCCCATCACAGACGTATTGCTACCGGATGAAGTCGTCCATTTGAATTGGAAACACAACTTAGGCTCAGGAAGTATCCCCCGGCTCGTGCAGCCACCCCAAGAGCTTATCGATTTATCCATCCAAGCTGCGCAAAATATTGGGTTACGCTTTGGGAGTGTGGATATTATACAACCGAAACAGGATCCTATGCCTTATCGAATCCTAGAGGTAAATGCTGGTGTGATGCTAGATAACTTCGTGGCCTACTATAAAACTGATAATCGGGGCTATCAACAAGCATTCGATATTTATAAGCAAGCTATTTGTAGCTATTTCAAAGGGTAGCAGTCACTCGGCAATAGCCGAGTGACTGAACAGGTTATCACTTTTCCCCTATAGGCTTACACGGTGATGAGCCCTTCGGGGTTGCTTCACTACTATCACTCTAACTGGCGCAAGCGTTCTGCTTGTGCCTAGCGTCAGGAGTTCGTCAGTGCGAAGAACGAAGTGACGTGGCAGTCCATCTACGAGCTACTGCATAACCCTCCAACTGGAGCGGAAGTTCTTCTTTCGTGCCAATCTCGCAAGCTCCTGGCATCATCAAGCGTCGGGATTAGCTCCCAACACTACTGAAGGACCTAACTTAACCTCATCAAATATCAAACTTTCTTGTATTTTTGTGCACGATAAACTCATTCCTATACTAGTACTAGACTTCTTGCATAATTACACCAACACACTTCCCACCCGCACTGGATTATCTTCTATCCTACAGGCCCATGCAACGATGAGTCCCGTCATTGCGAAGGACTGCCACAGCCTTCGGCTTCGCAGTGACGGAAGTGACTGCGGCAACGGAGTTCCCGCCTGCGCGGGTGTGACAGCAGTGGTATGAGATGCGAGTAGACGTAAAAAGTAGGCTTTCGACCGGTAATAATGTTTAGTTTTAAATTATGCAAGAAGTCTACTAAATCCGCTATCATAACTTACAGCATTAAAGCTTCATCTTGTCATGAAAAAAGTCATTCATATTTATAAACTCCTCTTACCTTACCTCTGGAACGACAAAAGAACCAAGGTTGCGGCGATTATAACCCTTGGGTTAATTGGTTTTGATGTCTTGGCTACTACCTATTTTCCCTATATCTGGAAAAACCTGATTAGTACACCTATTCAAGACAAGACTGTAGATTGGTTTATAGGGAACTCCGTGTTATTATTTATCACTTGGTTTTTTGTCAAAAACTCATCTAATTTTCGTGAGATTTCCATTTTCCCAATTACCAATCAGGCTATCAAAGAAATTCGCCTCAAGGCCATTTTAAAGGCGCGCACCGTTAGCTTAAGGAACCTAGAAAAATACAATGTACAAGAGATGATTAGTGCCACAGGTCGTATTTCTCAAAGTGTCCGTAACTTTATGCGGGTTTCTTTTATATCTATTTTTCCAAGTATGGCCAAAATCATCAGCTTATCAGTGGCCCTCTTTGTTGCTGATAGGCTATGCGGAGGTATCATTGGAGCTTCTTATGCAGGTCTATTGGCTGCTTCGCTATGTTTAAGATACTATACGAAGGCGAAGTACAAGGCGTGGCACCTGACAGATAATGTTACTGCAGCTATGGGGCAAAACTTATACAATACAGCTACCATACGTTTTAACCCTGTACCTTATAATAACGAGCTCACTAAGTTGTTCAACCTAGAAGCCAAGGCTTGGGAATCATTTAATGGGATCTTCTATATATTACATTTGGTGCAAGATTTTGTCTTTTATCTGGGGGCGGGCACCGTGTTTTGCTGGTTAATGTGGGGCTATGTACAAGGCGCCATCAACCTAGATAAGTTGGTTTTAGTATATGGCCTAATCACTTCTATTCACGGTCCCTTGGTAGAGGTAGTACGTAACCTCACCCGATTTTTTGGGGGCATTATTGATATCCATAAAACCTTGGATATCCTGGACTTGCCTTCAGAAAACAAGCCACTACAGTTGATTGATTTCAAGCCACAGCCCATCCACTTACGAGGTATGTCGTTTGGCTATACGCCTACAAAAAGGCTACTGGATGAAATTGATCTCACCATTCATCCGGGTGACAAGATTGGTATCTTGGGGCCCTCAGGTACGGGTAAGTCCACCTTATGTTATATCATAGCTGGTTTAATCAAGCCAGATACAGGGAGTGTGCTATATGGTGATTTACCTATGGAACAAATTAACCCCACTTCTTTAGGCAAGGTACTAGCGTATATTCCACAGTTACAGTTTATCCAAGAGCTAACCACAGAACAACATGCTTATGGTATCAACCTTAAGAAGCAAGCTTTTAGCGGAGGAGAATATCAAAGACACTTACTGCAGAAAGCGCTACAAGGTAACCCTCAAATTATTATTTTAGACGAAACCGTGAATGCACTTGATGAGTCAGCAGCAAGAAAGGTTTTAACTGAAATACTGCAAACGGTGCCTACAGTTATCATGGTGAGTCACTCGCAAGCCATTTTAAGCAATATGAAGCGCATCTTCGAGCTCAGGGAGGGGAAGTTGGTAGAAGTGATTGCTCAGGCATAGAGTTGCAGGACTGCCACAGCCACCCATAATTTGGCGCAAGCGTCCTCGCTTGTGCTCCAGCTCCTGCAGCCATGTAAATACTCGTATAATAGAAGGTTCATCATACCAGCCTGCCCTCAATTAAAATATCTATTTTTTTAGCTCTGCTTGCTTTTGGAAGTTTTGGTATAAGTGTAAACAATCAACAATGTACTTCCTTAATATAGGAATATTGCTCTTAAAATACTGGTTTGGATCGGCATATATAGTTGTATCTTTAAGTGTATTATTTATTATTTTTTCTAGCAAGTAATCATCCGATGCACTAACGACGTTAACGCGGCCTGCTGTTTCTATTTTATCCATGATTTTTAAAATATTCGTGATTTTCTCTATTTTTTTCTCAATTGCTTGCCTATCGTTTCTGTTTTGTTTAATCTTAGTTTCCACTTTCTCCCAATGTTCTGGCTTAACTTGCTTCTTAATGTTGCCCATTAACCCTTCTTCTTCTTGGGTCAATTTATCTTCTTGAGTCAATTTTTTTTTTCTCCTTTTCCTCCCTTTCCTCCTTTGCAACTATCACAACTAATCATGGAAATATTCACCAATAGGAACATTACCAGAAAAACTATTTTTTTGTTGGTGTCATGCTTATATGTTTTTGGATTTTTAAGTAGAAAATAACTAACCTTCGTAGTCAAAAGTACTAAAAACCGTATCTACCAATGTCCTTCTTTCAAAAGAACTTTAATTAGTGATAAAATATGATTCGTGTGTCTGGACCCCAGCCAGTCATGTGCTCAGCTTTAATAGACCTTCTGCGAAACGATTTTAAGGTAGAAAAAAGTGGCCATAAGAGGCTATAATAGGCATATTTTCTGTGCCATATTTACTTTCGCAGCGGGTCTAATGAAGGGCTGTGGGCTGGGGTGGCATATCCGGATAGACATTGGTAGTTACAAAAGTACTACAAAACCAATAATTGAGTAATTGTTTGCTACTAATCCAGGATTAAGTTTTATAAGGTCCATAATAATGAGATACTTCTAGAGTTTATACTCTGTTCCTAGTAGCTAGAAAATGAGCAGTAAATGTACGATCTTGTCCTAATTGGTTTTTTTACCCTTATATTAGACTTCTTTCAAAACCTCGCCAGATCTCAGACACACGCCCGCTGGATACT
>CAZZEE010000088.1:0-5308 GCA_964652695.1 uncultured Cytophagales bacterium | reverse complement strand
AACTGGGACTTAACTCATTGAGGTTATGCAAGAGCTCCATTGTCTATTAGTAGTGTAACGTACCACTATGATTCCAAACAGTCAATCCAATGCGTCAACATTAATCACCTCCTCATCCAAATAGCTAACAACCCCTTCAACTTACAATAAATCATATCCTAGCGCCTAATATGTATTGGATACCCTCTACAACATGTCCTTCATAATTATACGGGAGGTTACTGAGTATGCTTTTTATGAACTTTATGAAGCATATCTCTTACTTCATCCGGATTACTAATATGCTGCTTACCACTTTTTGATCCTTTTACCTTTAAAGCATTGGCTTTTTCTTTTTGTTCTTCTGAGAGCTGTTCCCATACTTCCTTAGGCAAATACCGAACGGTCTCTCCATTCCTAACTGCAGCTTGGTTATCAGACGTTTGCCAATCTTCTCCTGTCCATTCTTGCAGGCTTTTTTGTGTACTAGTCAGCTGGCCAGGGTTTTTATATCTTCCTCCCTGCGCTTCATATTCCTTGACAAGAAGCTGGGATTTCCTAGCAGACCATTGGCCTGGCTTACCACCTTTATCGCTTTGCTTGATCTCTTCTTTTAGCCGTTCACGTAGGTGTGGTCGGGTATAATCTTTTTCGTAGTCTTTTGCAGTTTTGGTGGCCATATTTTTAACTAGTTTAAATAAAACTTTTTTAAATCTTGACTAGTAACTAACATAAGTTTTTGATTTTCTAAAATCAACCCCAGTCTTTAGGCTACCTATTAATACTAACAAGCATTAGCCAGTATATTTAATTAGGTTACAATGCTAATAAGAGATATATCAAGCTTATATAGTCCTATATCTTGTTTAAAATAGCTCAAGCTTCCCCTAAGAGTATAATTTAATTATGTGCACTAGTATGTACAAAATTTGTGTAGCAATTGACGCAGTTATTTGCTTGCTTTTTAAAGTTGTTAAGGATTAAATAACTAGACTTCTTTTAAAACCGATTACTTTTTTTCTAGAAAAGAAGAAATTTGTGAGCAACCAGAGTTTACTGTAGTAAATGAGGATTATAAACAAATTTATGACGCATCTAGGGGCAAAAGACGATGGTTATGAAAGAGACCTACTATAAAAAACCTGGGAAGGCATAGCGCTTGAAGATCATGCAGACAATCAAGTGGTCACAGGCTTCCTGTATTAGGATGAAAGCTTAACTACATAAGGACCAGCACCTAGCCTGTTTATCAGCTAATACTTATACTTCTACCCTATTCAACTTTACTTCTACTGGCAATGCTTTACCATATAGCAGATGCTGCACAAACTCGTCGGCTAAATAAGGTGCTAGAGAAACTCCTTTGCTACCTAATCCATTCAATATAGCCACTTGCGGATAACTCGGGTGGAAGCCTATGAAGGGCCTTCTATCGAAGGTAGCTGGGCGAATACCAGCCTTTTGGCTAATGACTTGATAGGGCATCACAAAGAACTTGCTCACTTTTTTTTCTATCTCTTGCCTTGCAGTAGCTGTGGGGATCATATCCAGAGTAACCTTATTATAGGTAGCGCCTATGGAGGCTTGCCCATGCTGCCGAGGAACTACAAAAGCATTTCTAGCATATATGTGATGAATAGCACGGGGCAGTTGAACGGTTAATACTTCTCCTTTTACTAGACTAAAAGGCAAATGGTTGAAAAAAGGGTTGTTGACTGCTTGCGGACCCTCACAAAAAATCAGCTTCTTGGCTCGTATACCTTGATAGGACACATCAGTCGCTAGTGCCACCGCTTCATAGTGGAAGTCGGTCTCTATGTAACTTCCCAATGCCTGCAAATGAGTTCGTATGGCATGTAAGAAAATAGGAACATCTATGTAGCCTGCCTGCTGAATGACCAATCCCCCATATGGAGCAAGCATTATATCTTTTTCAGGGGATTCATCAAAGCCTATATATAGACGCTTATCATCTTCCGCTTGCATTTTGGTGTAGTAGGCTGCCTTTTCTTGATGACTTATAAAAGGTCTTAAAACAAGGTTAGGGTATAGTATTTTAACAGATAGAGCAGCTTCTACTTGGGTATAAAAACCTACTAAAGTAGGAAAGAGCTGATCTGCCAACCAAGTCTTCACCAAATTTCGTCCAGTAATAGGATTGTAGACTCCTGCTGCAATGCGAGAAGCTTGGTTGGCAGCACTGTTATTAATGACTAAGACCTTTTTACCTGCTTCTAATAATTTCCAGGCAAGTATGGAGCCAGCAATACCTTGTCCTACAATAATGTAATCAAGCATGGTAAATGGTTATTACTAAATTGTCAATTTCTGTTTGGCAAACTTATCTTATTTTATAAAGTAGTTAGCTCGCTTATACACAGTTAAGTCAAAAAGAATTGTACTACTCACGTATTAGTACTGGGAAAGATATGTAGCGTTAGCAGAAGAAATTAATGTGAATCTTAAGGAGAATTCAGCAAGAATCCGCCTACTTGTGTATCCCAAAGGGATTTATACATCCCTTTTTTTGTAAGAAGTTCGTAATGAGTTCCATCTTCTATAATCCTCCCTCTATCAAATACAAGAATACGGTCCATATACAATAAAGTCGAAAGTCGATGCGCGATCACAAATGTAGTTTTGCCTTTTATTATATCCCATAAAGACTCTTGAATATACTTTTCAGTAACAGAGTCTAGCTGAGAAGTAGCTTCATCTAAAATCATAATGGGTGCATTTTTTAGCATTACCCTTGCTATAGCTATTCGTTGCCTTTGTCCCCCAGAAAGTTTAACTCCTCTTTCTCCAACCATAGCCTCATATTGCTTAGGAAGTCTTTCAATAAATTCATGTGCATGTGCTTGCTGAGCTGCTTTGATAACTTCTTCATAGCTGGCTCCTGGCCGGCCATAATGGATATTTTCTTTTAATGTTCGGTGAAATAGGAAAGGGTCTTGCGGAATAAATGCTATGTTATCTCTTAAGGAGGTTAAGCTAACCTTGTCAATATCTTGATTATCAATAAGAATACGCCCGCTGGTTAATTCATACAGTTTTAAAATTAAATGTATAAAAGTTGATTTTCCTCCTCCAGAAGGACCTACAAGTGCTACTTTCTGACCTGGTTCAATGGTCACACACATGTTTTCAAATAAAAGCGGTGAACCTTTATAATTAAAATAAACATATTCAAACGCTATTTTTCCTGCTGTAACATGAAGTGTCTTAGAGGGGCAAATATGAAGAATCGTATTAGGTTCATTGGGTGGTTCTATCATTTGCAAGCTATGAATAAGCGTGCCTATATTTTCATTAAAATCAGCAATAACCCGCGATAGCCCAAATAAACAATTATTAATAGAAATATTAATCATGAAAATAAGGGCAAAATCACCAGCCGTAATATTACCGGTTCCAAGCCCACGACATAGCAAATAAAGACACAAGCCCTGAAGTAAAATAAATGTCACTAATTGAACTATGTACAATCTAACAAGAATGCTACTTCGTTTATTATAAACCTCCACCCATGTTGTAAAATTACCTTCGACAAAAGTATGCTCGTTTACCTCCTTACAAAACAGCTTGACATTCATAATATTTGAAAGAATATCACTCATATGTCCCATGCCTCGGGAGGCTTCCTTGGATATCTTGTTGGTAAGTTGCCTAACTTTAGGAGCTAAGCTTATACAAGCAAAAAGATAAAGTATAACCCATACAATAAGAGCAATAGCAAAATAGGGGCTCACTTGCCAAAGCGTATAGCCTGAAATAAGCAAAGCCAAAGTATATCTTAAAAAATCTTCATTAAAGATTCTAAGTAACCGAGGTATAGTATCTATACAATTATTAAGCCTACTAGCTAAGGCGCCTGTAAACTGATCTTGATAAAAAGCATAAGGCTTATGTAGGAGGTAAGCCATTAAACGTGTACCAATACTTTTCTTAAAATTACCGTAAAACCTTGTCCACAGCCATTCATATACACTAGCAGCACCCACCATAATTAAAGATAATAACATGTACCATAAGATGGGTCTGGTTATAGAGGCTATAGGATATTTCCCTAGAAAAATGCTATTTGCTTGGTCAATAAGAAGTTTTATGATATAAGGCCGCAGAGATAAGTCAACAGCCCATAGTATAGAGAATACAATAAATACCAAGCAATGAAGCTTAAAGGGGCTGCTTACCTCTTTTAGAAAAGATATGACTGTTGAATAACGCATGCACAGCAGAGGTTTAATTTCTTGTAATCAGCTTGTAAGCAAAATTTAATAGGGCACAGGAATTATATCCATCATAAAAACCTAAATCCCCTATAATGGCGCAATAGTCCTCGCTTGTGAGCTAAGCCTAATTGGTAAAAATAAACTTAATATACGCCTATAGACTTATATTAGCCATCAAAACATAAAACATGAGCAGGAAATATAAATTTGGGGATCAAAAAGGCTTTATTTTGTCACATTTGCTCTAGTACACTGGATAGATGTGTTTACAAGAAGCGAGTACAAGGATACGCTACTAGAAGTCTTCAGATATTGCCAGCCAAACAAAGGCTTAGAAAGCTATGCTTACTGCATCATGCCCAATCACGTACATATGATTATAGGAAGTAACCAAGATCCATTGGCAAATATCATGCGTGATTTAAAAGGTTTTTCTTCAAAAACATTGATTAGACCCGCTGCGAAAGTAAATATGGCACAGAAAATATGCCTGTTATAGCCTCTTATGGCCACTTTTTTCTAACTTAAAATCGTTTCGCAGAAGTTCTATTAAACAAATTCAAGCACATTCACGTGAAAGTAGAAAAGAATGGATGTTAGATCTAATGAGTAAGGCTGGTTCAAAAAATGGCAATAATATACTGAAAGACTTTGAATTATGTTACAACCAAGAAAGCATATATAGCCTGTAAAATGTCATTAAATCGGTCCCTATTCACCTAATACTAAGTCGTTAACTATACTATGTTCCAATTTTGGGTTCAGCATAATAAGCCTATAGAACTAAGTGATAGCGTGGTCATGTCTCAGAAATTAGATTATATTCATAAAAACCAGTGGCGACAGGCTTTGTAGACCTGGAAGAAGCTTGGGTTTATAGTAGTGCCAGAGATTTATTATGGTGACAAAGGGTTATTGGATATCATGTTTGTCGATTAAGATTTAAAGGCACAAGCGAAGATGCTTGCGCCTTTATTTGGGATAACAACTGCACAATAATCATCACTGTTGAGGGCTAATCATGTAGGCATACCTTTAATAGACCCGCTGCGAAAGTAAATATGGCACAGAGAATATGCCTATTATAGCCTCTT
>CAZZEE010000087.1:0-5537 GCA_964652695.1 uncultured Cytophagales bacterium | reverse complement strand
GCAAAACTATCTTAATTGGGATTACTTGATGTAATCCATTAAAGTATCTACTACCCAAAATGAGCTTACTAGACAGCCTCTAATAGAAAAACTCCGTTGGATGGGCTGTTCAGAAACTACACCCGAACCTACAGATCATTCAGCTTTTGCTACCCAAGGCCAACGTCTGCGGTCATTCATTCCAACAAATATTTGTATGGTAGAACCTTATTATTTCAAGCCATTTGGGATCACGATGAAGAAACAGCCCTAGCGTTACTAAATCACCCTTATATCAAAATTCACACCCGTGAAACCGAATTTCGATTTACTCCTTTACATGCAGCAGCTTATTATGGTTTGGGAGAAATAATAGACTTCTTTCAAAACTCTATAATGTTATATATTAACAGCTGATAGTCTTTTTCCACAACACTTACAACAACTCCCCATTTTGTCATACTCGTGAAGGCGAGTATCCAGCGGGCGTGTGTCTGAGATCTGGCGAGGTTTTGAAAGAAGTCTAATAAAGTTTTTTCATAACCTATAGAAACTTCGCATTTATCAAGCGCAGCCTGGATTATCGCAAAACCCTACAGGCCCACTCAATAATAATGAGCCCTTTGGGGTTACCATGGCCCTAAAGACCTCGCAATTACGAAGAAGGAGGACAGCTGAAATACCCTCACACCTGCTCCTGTAATTTTTGCAAAAAGACTTTAATAGACTTCAAATTGGCTATTAGTTCTTTGGAGGAAGGAGATGGAACACTTGTTTTCAATGCTTCTTGTGCGCCTTTGATGGTGTAACCTTGCTCTTTCACGAGCTGGTAGATCTGCTTGAACTGTTGGATATCCTCCGGTGTATAGCGCCTAACACCTTGCTTGGAGGTCTGGGGACGTAATTGCTTGAAGTGTTTTTCCCAATAACGAATCAAGGAGGTAGTAACACCAAAGATGTTAGCTACCTCCCCAATCGTATAATACTTTTTGGTGATTGCATTCACAGGCTAAGGTTTTATATTAATGATTGGAAGGGCAACACTGAGATCATCATTGCGACTGCCACGGTCACTCCGTGCCCTCGCAGTGACAAATCTGCGGAAGTGGCAATTTGTTACTTTATTCCCCACCATGCCATCACTCTCTGTATTCCTGCCTACGCAGGAATGACACCCGAACCGCCGCTGCGAGTCCCGTTGGGGGCAGTCCATCTTTTTAAAAACCTATTCCTTTTGTTTTCTATTATGTAGGCTGCTGATTCCTTTACATCCCTTATGGATTATCTTCCACACCCTACAGGCCTATGTAACGATGAGCCCCGTCATTGCGAAGAAACGAAGTGAGTGCAGCAACGGGGGTTTGTCGCGATCACTTCCGTCACTGCGAAGCCGAAGGCTGTGGCAGCTTCTCGCAATTACTATATTTTCCTTTAATCCAATGACCTATTCTGTGTAGAAGCTAGACGAACTAGGGTATCATATTCTTTGGAAGTAAGACCACTTAAAAGATAATAAAGTGGATTAACCTTTTTACCATTTTTGATCACCTCATAGTGTACATGCGGACCTGAAGTACAACCCGTAGCGCCTACATAGCCGATGCATTGTCCTCGCTTTACACGGTCCCCTGGTGAAACTTTAAACGCCTGCATGTGCCCATAGCGTGTCAAAAATCCAAATCCATGGTTGATGACCACCTGATTGCCATAGCCTGTATGGCTTTTGCTGACTGACTTAACAATGCCATCTCCTGTAGCATAAATGGGTGTACCACGCTGAGCAGTAAAGTCGCACCCTTCATGAAACCTCATTACCTTATAAACAGGATGTAACCGCATACCAAAGCCAGAAGCCATTCGAGTTAGTTCCTTGTTAGCAATGGGCTGAATAGCAGGTATAGCTGCCAATAGGCTTTCCTTATTCTTAGCAAGCTGTCCTAATTCATCATATGATTTCGTTTGAACATGCATTTTGCGTTGCAACTGTTCTAAATTCTGGGCAACTTCACTGATAAGTTTATCTCTTGAAAGCGAGGAATGAGGGGGTATACCTCCTACCCCTGCAGCACGAACGGTAGCGGGGATAGGCTCTGCTTCTAAAAGCGACCTATAAAGACTATTATCCCTGACATGTAACGTAGCGAGTAACTCGTTGCTCTTATCTATTTCCTGCTGCAGTAATTCATAATGGAATTTTAAGTTTTCATTGGCTTGCCTCAACTCCGCTTCCTTGGGAGAATCAAAGTATCGGTGGTAGAGGAGGGTAATACCTAAGGCAAGTATAAGAGAGATGATGAGATAGCCCAATACATCAAAAATCACATCCCACTTAGAAATAATTACTTTTTCATAATTGCAGGTCTCGGTATTGTAGTAATACTTTATTCTAGCCATAATTATTGGTAGATGAACTTGAATTATATAGTTTTGTTCATGGTTGTATCCTTCAAAGTAAACAGTATTTACCCTAAAATCCAAACTTGACTCCTAACTTCCTCAAAAATATTTGGAAGCTTTGCATAACGCCGGCTTTGATAGGGTAGCAAGTATTTGACCCTGCAATTATCTTCTAGCCCCACAGCCACCACAGCAATTTGTGGCGCGCAGTGACGAGCAACGATGAAGCCCTCTGCCACGGATCTTCGATTGCCACGCCACTTGTGGCTCGCAATGACGCGCAGTGACAGGGGCGCAACTTCAGGGCAAGGAGAACATGGCAACCCTAACGCTTGATAAATTAGGCTCCACTCGGCTGGAGCCGAGTAGCTGTTAGTGTTAATAAGTGTTAATAAGAATTGTAGGATTGCAACAGTGAGCAGTTAAATATAGGTATCGACAAATGAATAACAGCAGTAGTAATATTAGAAAAAAATTCATCGATTTTTTCAAGCAACAAGGACACCAACATGTAGCCGCTTCTCCCATTGTCAATAAGGGAGATCCTACCCTCCTATTCACCAATGCGGGTATGAATCAATTCAAAGACATTTTTTTAGGTCAACAAAAACCCACTTACCACCAGGTTGTTAACAGCCAGCCTTGCTTACGCGTATCGGGTAAACACAATGACCTGGAAGAGGTAGGGGTAGATACTTACCACCATACCATGTTCGAGATGTTAGGGAATTGGTCTTTTGGCGACTATTTTAAGGAAGAAGCTATTCAATGGGCATGGGAACTATTGACAACGGTCTATCATCTAGACAAGGAAAGAATTTATGTGACTGTATTTGAAGGCGATTCAGGAGACAAGCTAGCCGCTGACCAGGAGAGTTTTACTATCTGGGGTAAGCATATCAGCCAGGATCACATTTTATATGGCAACAAGAAAGATAACTTTTGGGAAATGGGTGATATAGGACCTTGTGGGCCCTGTACAGAGATTCATGTAGACATCCGTCCTGAAGAAGAAATTGCCAAACAATCTGGCAAAGAGCTAGTTAATACAGGTCATCCACAAGTCATAGAGATCTGGAATCTTGTCTTCATACAATATGAACGAACTGCCGGTGGAAAACTAAATCCTTTAAAGGACAAGCATGTGGATACAGGTATGGGCTTTGAAAGACTTGTCATGGTTTTACAACGCAAGGCTTCTACCTATGATACGGATATCTTCCTACCATTGACTCATAATCTCATGTACATGTGTAATAAGATGTATGGGAAAGATACACAGGTGGATATTGCTATCCGGGTCGTGGCTGACCATATACGCGCTGTCACCTTTGCCATTGCAGATGGACAGCTGCCTAGCAACACGCAAGCAGGGTATGTGATTAGAAGGATCTTACGAAGAGCTATCCGCTATGGATATACCAGCTTGGGATTTCAGCAACCTTTTATGTATCAGCTGGTAGCTATACTAGCGCGACAATTTCAATACGTTTACCCTCAAATTTATCAACAACAAAGCTACATAGAGCAGATTGTAAAAAGTGAAGAAGAGATGTTTTTCAAGACCCTAACAACAGGCTTACAACGGCTAGATCATATTAGTACCAACTTACAACAGCAAGGCTTACAGGTGATAGATGGGGCCATCGTCTTTGAGCTATATGATACGTATGGTTTCCCAGCAGACCTCACGCGCCTCATTGCACAAGAAAAGGGTATGCAGGTAGATGAAGCCGGATTTCAACAAGCGCTGCAAGCTCAACGGGCTCGTTCACAACAAGCAGCTACAGTGGACCAGGGCGAATGGAATATCGTTGTAGATAATACCCCCACTTTCGTAGGATATGACCAACTAGAGGTATCTACCCACATCGTTCAATATCGATCTGCCCATGAAAAAGACCAAAAGGTGTATCACATCATATTGGACAAGACGCCTTTCTATCCAGAAGGAGGTGGGCAAGTAGGCGATACGGGACAATTGATCATCGGTGACCAAATAGTCCCTGTATTCGATACCCAAAAAGAGTTTGAACGCATCATCCACTATACCCACCAATTACCTCAAGATTTAACAGCTACCGTAAAAGCAGTTGTGGATGTCCCGAGGAGAGAATCGATAGCCAATAATCATACGGCAACGCACTTGCTGCATGCTGCACTAAGGCAGGTATTAGGCGCTCATGTAGAACAAAAAGGATCTTTAGTAACGGATCAATTATTGCGATTTGATTTCTCACATTATACCAAAGTTACTCCAGAACAGATTCAAGCCATAGAACATATGGTGAATCAAAAGATTAGGGCTAACATCGCTTTAGAAGAAGCCAGAAGTATGCCATTAGAGGAGGCCAAAGCCCTGGGAGTAACAGCCTTGTTTGGGGAGAAATATGGGGAACATGTGCGCATGATTGCCTTCGATTCGAACTTCTCTAAAGAACTCTGTGGGGGGACTCATGCAGTCAACACAGGTAAACTGGGCTTCTTGAAGATCATCGCAGAGAGTGGTGTTGCAGCAGGCACCCGCAGAATAGAAGCTGTCACGGCTGAGGGAGCTGAAGCATTCGTGAATACACAACTCACAACACTCCATCAAGTGGAAGAAACCTTGAAGAAACCCAAGGAGGTTGTCAGAGCGATTCAGCAACTACTTGAAGAGAAAGCAGGATTAGAAAAAAAGCTACAGGCATATCAAGCGCAGGAAGTGAAAGCTACGATACAATCCCTACGACAACGTATGCAGCTTATACAAGGTATCCCCACTATAATCGATATGGTAAATGTTCCTACGGTAGAAGCACTCAAACAGGTGGCATTTGGCTTTAAGGAGAATGCAGAGCCGTTATTTGTTACTTTAACAGCAGTGATTGACCAGCAACCCCACATAGCAATCTTTATTTCTGAGGACTTGGTCAAGGGTACTTCACTCAATGCAAATACCATCATTAAGGAGTTAGCCCCTATTATTCAAGGGGGAGGTGGTGGGCAACCTTTCTTAGCGATGGCTAAAGGGAGTGACCCTAGTAAACTCCAAGAGGTGCTAGTTGCTGCCCGACAGATAGTAGAGAGTCAGGAGTAGCTCCTGGCGCCACTTTGAAAGTAACGCGCTAGTACTGATGCCACTAGCTACAGTCGCTTGGCTTTGCCGAGTGACGAATAAG
>CAZZEE010000086.1:0-5555 GCA_964652695.1 uncultured Cytophagales bacterium | reverse complement strand
GGTTTTTGCCAATATATTATATATAATCACCTAATACAAGGTTGTTTAGTATATTTCTATCTTGCTAACTAGCAACTTGGGTTATTTATATTGAAATGGATGGATAGAAGTTGTAGCTTTTAATATGGATCTTCTAAAAAACTATTAAAAACTTTAAAAAATTGGTGTAACCTCGCCTAATCTACGACAGCCCCATTTATTATTTCTTAGTTATTTTTGTGTGAAATTAAAATTTAGCTCATATGAGAAAAAAATTTAATAAGTCAATGAGTATATTAGGTATACTTATAGCAGTTACACAGCTAAATAGTTGTACATCTTTTAATAAAAACAACGAAGAAGAGGTTGAAATCACAAAAGGGTACGAGAAAAAGAAAGAAGTATTGCAACCAAGTTTTGAAAAAAACAAACAAGATCAACAAGATGAAGCTACGTGCCCTTGGTGTGAGGGCAGTTACCGGTATTTTTATAAGCTATCAAACGGGTATATCATACTTATCTGTGAGGAATGCAACTGCATGTGGGTAGACCCTACAAAAATGGATCTGAGTAACGCAATTGGTGAAAGCAAACTAAAAGAAAAATTTACTACTAATGGACCTGAAGAACTCTTTGATGGAAAATCGTCAGGCTGGGCAACAAAAGAAGAAGCCGAAAAAAGTGAATGGAAGGACGTTGTACATAAAAATGACCTGTTAGTAAACCCTGCTTTGGTAATGGAATAAATTAACGGTATTGTTAACTAATTAGATCTAATTGGGTATTGTTAAATCACTATAGACAGCTTATTATTAAGTTTGTAGAAATAAGAGATTAAGGGAGGCTTGGATCATATGAATAGCCTTAGAATAGCAGTTGCTCCTACGCCTAAACCTAGCCAAATAGTGCCTAATCCTACTGTTATACCCCTCTACTGTATAAGTTTCTGCTTTGCTTTGTATATGCTTATTTGGTGGTATAAACTCAGCATAACTCTTCCAATAATCAGTTGCATAATAGGTATGGGGGATATCTTTAACTTCTTTCCACAACTTGATGCCTGTTTGGGTAGATCGATCCCCGCACACATATGCTAAATAACGCTTCTCCCTCCTATTAACTGCTATCCAGATCCAACAGTAGTTTTTTTTGACTGTACATATCTATGTAGCTCGTCCATCTCTATTACAGAACCTTCCTGGTTATCTATAACCATTTGTGCTTGGCTACCATACTTTTTTACCCAATAAGCAACCGTTCCATAGCTTATTTGCAATATCCGGCCTATTGAACGAAATCCTAACCCTTCCAAGTACATATTTATAGCTAATTTCTTTATCTCTAAGCTTTTTTCCCACTTTTTCTCATCAACTGTATATCGATATTTACATCCTCTACATTGATACCTTTGACGGCCAAAAGCAAATCCATCTTTCCAATAGTGACTGTTTTTACATCGGGGACATTCCATGTTTTTTGCCCTCAATTTATATCATCCATAGGAATTTAACAATACCCTAATTGATTATTGAGATTTAGAAACAAAAGGATAAGAGATTTTTCCAATGGGGTATAAACTCACCATAACTGGTCCAATAATCCGTGTAATACTGACTACTTCCTAAACCTTTTATTTTATCCCATAGCTTTATCCCTGTTTTCGAGGAGAATTTGTTTGAGAATTTGATTATTGTTGAACTACTTAAGTTTCGTTTCAATGAGGGTAAGAGGCCTAAGGTTTATTTTTGGAGAGATAAAAGTGGTCATGAAATAGATTGTATTTATGAAACAGCCCAGCAGCTGCTTCCGATAGAGATCAAGTTCTCCAAAAGCCTATCTATGGACCATTTCAAGAGCCTTACTTATTTTCAGAAGTTATCTCAGCAGCCAGGTGGCATTTTATGTTATGTAGGAGATACAGAGAAGAATCAAAATAATGTATCGGTAGTTAATTGGAAGCATCTACTCAAAACCTTGCAAGTTATCTAGGGCAAATCAACAATTAAAGTCTGTCCTTACGAGCTTAGTGAAGCAATGACGGCACCAGTGTATTCTTATATGTTAATTATTAGAGAGTGTTGATACATAGATAGACACTCAATAAATATAGCGAAGTAGTGGATTATCTTCCATACCCTACAGGCCTACACAGCGATGAGCCCTTACGGGGTTGCCACGCCCCTTTGGGGCTCGCAATGACGGTATGGCGTGTGTATCCTTTATCATTTAACCATCAATCTATCTTTAGGTAACCACTCTCAATAATTAACAACATACCATAGAATAGTAAGTACTATTCCTCCATAAAATCAACATCTATATTCAAAGGAGACTTCATGAAGTGGTTGACAGCTTCTTGCGCAGGTACCTTCTCGAAGAGAATCTTGTACATCATCTCCGTAATAGGTACGCGTATGCCATAGTGCCCTGCTAGGCTATGTATAACTTTAACCGTATTGACGCCTTCTGCTGTTAATGTCTTGTTATTCAGTATCTGTACAAGGTCCTCGCCTTTTGCCAGTCGGTAACCTACCGTGTAATTTCTGCTTAGTTTGCTGGCGCAGGTAGCTACTAAATCCCCTACCCCTGCTAACCCTAAAAAAGGTTGTACGCTAGCACCCATGGCTCTCCCAATGTGTACCATTTCTACCAGGCCGCGACTTATTAAAAATGCTTTGGCATTTTCTCCTTGTCCTAATCCATCTAAGCAACCAGCACCAATGGCAATAATATTTTTCAGGACGCCGCATAATTCCACACCCAGCATATCAGTATTGGTATAAACCTGAAAGTTACGGCTTCGTAAAAGCTTCTGTCCAACTTCCATTACTAGCGGAGAGTTGCTAGATACAACTACAGCAGCTAGAAGACCTTGAGCAAGCTCACTGGCTAGATTAGGGCCTGCAATACAACCTACTTGGGTGATGTTGGTTTTGGTCAGGATCAGCTCACTCATGGTCTGTACCTGCTGTCTTGTTAATGAGGGCGTGTTGTTTGTAGATGAATCAGCTGTGTTAGGCCAGCTTACATCCAATCCTTTGATGCCATGAATCAGCATGTGATGAGGACCTAGTAGTGGAGATAGCTGTTGCAATAGTTCTCTGAATCCCTGTGAAGGTATAATAGGAAAGATAACAGTACATTGCTGGGTTATCTCTTCTAAGGAAGTGGTGGGGAGGATATTAGGTGCTAATGCTTGGCCAGCAGCAGTACGAGTTTGATTGATTTGTTCGGCTATTTTGGGGTTACGTACACCTAAGAGCACATCCGTATTGTGGGCTAATAAATTGGCTACCACTGTCCCAAATCCACCTGCTCCAATGACGCCTACCACCTTATTCGATATATTTTTCGAGTTCATAACCCGTTAGCCTGTTGTGATAGTAAAGTAAGCTGCAAATATCTCTGGTTGTTATATCTCCCTCTTTGTTTCTCAATAACGGTAGCTGATGATGATAGATCCCTAGGTTGGATAATCCATGGGTAATCATGCCTGCTATAGTACCTTGTGTTAATTCTTCGGATATACGTATTTCACCCTGAGCAGTTAGTGCTAGCACACCTTCCCTTACTTGTGCAAAAGCTTTTTCTAGCGTAGCATAAGAAATGGTGAGCATGTTGCTTGGCAAATTTAAGAAATCTTTAAGAGGAAGTGTAGCATATTGCTTACGTAATACTTCGAAAGCAGTAAAAGCTAGTAGGGAGCTAGAAAGGACGCAGTTGTTGATGCGATAAGACCTTACAATTCGTTGTCCTAATACCCTTGTATACTCTTTGAATCTTTGTCCTAGATCTGCTGCATCTGGAGACTCATTAAAATGCTTATATAACTCAACCTGATTCCCTTGTGCATCATAGCTGTGCCCTGCTGCATCTACTGCATTCCCCACCACATCCATTGGTTGGCCAATAGATACAGTGATGCTAGAGCTTTTGGTAGCAAAATTTTTAATGAGCTTGAGTAGTTTGTAGGAGTTATTGAGCCAATCTTTCTCAGGGTTGTAGCTATATTCTCCTTGAGCCGCTAAATAATCGCGTATTAAGAAAGGAGCTTCTAACACAAAATGATAATTAAATACTACAGGGACTATAAAAAGCTTAGGTGCTTGGGGGCCGTATACTTCATAATTAATCTGCTGGGCTTCAACGGCGGTTCCTAGTAAGCCAAGTTTGAGGTTCTCTTCCAAGGCTCCTGTTCGGGAGCGTGTTCCTCCAGGGTAAAATAAACTATGGCACCCCCAGTGTAAAGCCAAGCTAGAATAAACCTTGAGCGTGTTCAAATAGGCTGCATTTTTCTTACGTCTATCTACTTTATAGGTACCTAGCTTGTTCATGAAGTAAGCAAAGAATTGTTTATTGAATAGATTACGACCTGCCCCATAGATAAAAGGAGGTACCCCGAGCGTATGAATAAGCCACCATATAAGAACTGAATCAAAATGGCTGCAATGAGTAGGTACCATGACAACAGTACCTTGTCTAGCCAGTTGACGTAGATCGTTGATAGCCCCTATCATGTGGATTTGCTCTAGTAGTTGCGCTCGAATGTGCGTAAGGGTACGTGGACGTCTTGCCTTGACGGGATTGAGCAACCTATTTAATGTATAACAAGCCGTAGCCTGGGTTAACTTATAGTGCCACACATTAAACCCACCTGCTATCTCTTGGGCATAATGTAAAGTTATTTGATGTAGCAAGGTGGCAAGCGGGGTGTCTTCTTGCTGTAAGTCATTGATAATTTGAGCCCAGAAGGCAGGGTCTTCTTTGGCATCTACTCGCCAAGACATTTTTTGGAGGCGTACCTGTTCTTGAATTAATGACTTAGCTAGATCATTACGCAAGTCGGAAGCATTGGGCTGTAAAGCCAGTATATCTTGAACTGCCTTGTTGCTCACTGCTTGTAGAAAAGCATCTTGTGTACGATACATCTTCACAACGGGCCAATCTTTGGGATTAGCCAGGATGGGATCATACTGCAACTTGCTATACATGAGAATTTGTTACCTTTGATATGTTAAACTTTAGCTAGCTCACAAAGCGTTCCAAGATAATACAAAAACAATAAGCGAACTAATCTACTTTTGTATCCTTCCACATCCTCTACATGAAGTATGGCTACCAGCAATATCTACTATTTTACAGAAGACATCCTATTTGAATTACTTGACAAAGAGGATACTGCTATATGGATCCAGCAAGTCATCACACAAGAAGGTGCCCAGCTTGTACATCTGAATTTCATCTTTTGCTCGGATACTTATCTCCATGCTCAAAATGTGCAGTACCTACAACATGATACATTGACAGATGTCATTACTTTTAGCTACAGTGAGGATCAGCACCAGATAGAAGGAGAAGTGTATATCAGTATAGACCGGGTCCAAGACAATGCAGCCACGTATGGGGTGGAATTTTGGCAAGAACTATATCGCGTGATGATCCATGGCGTATTGCACTTGTTGGGTTATGGAGATAAGACGGCGGAGCAGCAAGCGCAAATGCGTGAAAAAGAAGATTTTTATCTTAGAGCCTGTCTAAAAAGCTACATGTAGATAAGGGTAGCCCTATTGAATGCA
>CAZZEE010000085.1:0-5697 GCA_964652695.1 uncultured Cytophagales bacterium | reverse complement strand
AAATTCGTGCTACTCCTTTTTAACAAATCCTTATGTTACACCGTTTTGCTTATTATTACTGCAAACCAATAGTTGCTTTAACTATCCTACTACAGGCTGCTTCTTGTTCGTGTAATCCCAATGCAACCAAATCCAGCAACAAGCCTCAAGATCCTCCCACCCCACCTCCAAGCATATCCCTTCAATTATCATGTTGGAAGGACCAAATAGAAGGACAAGAACCTTTGCAATTAAAAATAGACAATAATGACAAATCATCTACTCAGGCAGATGGGCTTCAACTAATCATCACCCGTACAGCAGGCGCACATGCTAGCATTGTGGACGCCCAAAATTTAGGTGCTGGGAAATACGAACTCAAACTCGACCCAATCAATAGCCAGCAGAGTATATCGCGCGATTTTACCATCCTTGGTGGAGATGAAAAGACAGCTACATTTACCATCCAGCTAATCTACCTAGGTCAATTAGTAGGAAAACCTGTTGAGATAACTTGGAAGCGTGGTTTTGCTGTAGCATTGCGAGAAGTAAAATATGACAAGGATACCGGAAATATAACAGGGACCCTAGAAAATATAGGAACAAAAGCTGTGCGCAAGGTACAGGTCAAATGTATCAGCAAGACTTCAGGCATTAAGTTCAATGGGAAAGAATTAAAGAAGGACCAAGAGATCGAGGTTACAAATATTGCTGAGCTGCCGTTTAATGAAAAGCATGAAAACCATTCCTTCGGTAAGATAGAATTTGGTACTAATCCTATAGCTAACTTAGAATTTACAGTGATGTATGAAGGAGGCAAAATGGAACCTATCTCCCACACCTTTACAGCCAAGGATATACAACTAAGCTTAGCAATCAACTATGACGCAGTGCAAGAGGAAGTCAGCTATACAGTAAAAAACGCTGGTACAGGTAAAGCAACCAAAGTGGAACTTGCTTATCAAAATACTAGCTATAGTTGGAACCCTGAGGAACAAAAAGTGTTACTCAATAACTTAACAAATGGAAAAGTTGACCTGGGCAGTATAGCTGCTGAGCCTGATCCTATGCTACAAACATTTTCAATTGATTTCCAAGGGCAAGCAAAAGCTAGGTTTACATTTAAGGTGATTTGTGAGGGAGTAGAACTTCCTCAGCTAAGCCAGGAAAAAGAATTCAAAGCGCCACAAATTAAGCTACAATTAGAAGCAACCACAGGTTCTAACAAGCATGCTCTCTATCTTTATGATACGGCTAGCAACGTACAGCAAGAGGCTAAGATAATCATTAAAGATCAGGGGAGCAGCGACGTAAATCTTGATCAATTAAAGATAACGATAACCCCCACTATAGCTACTGCCAAAGGGTATCTTTCCTTGACTGCTGAAGGAAGTCCGGTAACGGAACTGGTGGGAGCACAATGCAACCTGGGGAACGAACTGGCTCTGCATATTTGTCCGAAAGGAGATGAAAAATTGGAGTTTAAGCTGCAATTATACTACAAAGAGAACCCCATAGGGAATGCTTTGCCTATATCTTGGAAAGCCCACCCAATTGAATTGAAGTTTAAACTAGTGGAGCCTGTAGTACAGGAAACAGATTTACAAAATGTTATTCAATTAAGGGAGGACATTAGGTCTATCAAACTTCAGATAACCTCCCAATTGGCAAGTGGGCAGGCAGTAGATATGAAACAAGTTCAATTACGTATCCAACGAACAATAGGTAAGACTGGATTTCTTGCTAAACCTCTAACAGGCAATGAACTACTATTAACAGGGGATGAACTAGGTAGCATGAATCAGGATATTGCTTTATTGCTAGATCCACAAGGAGACAAACAGCTCGCATTCAAGTTAACACTTACTTATCAGGGGAAACCTCAACATATACCTATTCATTTAAGTTGGGATACAGCTAATTTAAAGCTAGAAGGATCTGATTATTTGACAGGGGAAAACATAGGCAAGCTACAAATTCGACGTATATCAAATTCTCCTGTAGATTTTAAAGACTTTACTGTAGAAATAAGTAGTAAGAAAGCTAGCTTTATTCTTTTGAATGAAGATGCTAACAGTTTAGGCAGCTCGGCTAGTGCAATTCAATTCGAACACCATGTAAAAGTCCAGTTTAAAGTGCAAGCGGATCATGGACAAATGAAAGAAGATGTTATGATCCTTATAAAACGAGGAACAACAGTGTTGGCTCAGAAGATTGTAAAATGGGAAAGCAAAAAAATGGCTGTGGAAGTTTCTGTAAAATTGAACGGTTATTATATTCATAATAATCAATTAGCTACCTTTTGCTTGGTTAATCTCTCTCAAGCTGATGTGCTAAACAAAGACATAACGTTTCAGCTTACCAATCCGAAGCATCTTACGGTTAAATTAGCCGGTCATAAGGGAACGGAAATTATAACTACTTCTGATCAAGCATTTACTTTAGATGAATTTGCTCCTAGTAATACGCTAGGTCAGGATTCTAGTGATTCCAGTATATTTAGCCTCTACGTCAAAGAACATCCAGCAACAACCCGGGAGGCTGAACTAAAATTTACATTCAGGGATAGTCAAGGGAATCTTTTTTATAGTAAAACACTAAACTGGATAGCCCCATCAATAGTCGAGGAGAATGGGTTCATAAAAAAGGAAGCAGAAACGTTGCATTATGAAAAATTAGAAAACTATTTGTATGCGTATAGTCATCCTATAGACGCCGATGCACAACAAAAAAGCTGGGAAGCTATTATGAAGATGCAAACCAAGGCAAAAGAGGTCAAGCAAAGAGCTGAAGAATTAGCCAAAACGGTCGAACCACTCACGCTGGTGAACTCCTCCTTTAAAAATTACCTCCACGATCTACAGGTATCTATGGAAGATAGGTTCATTCAAAAGATTGAAGATTTTAAAAAGGAGATCGGGTTGTCCTAGATAATGAGCGGTACGTATCTGTAAATACCCAAAGTCTCTCACTCAAAAATACCCCCAATTAGTCATAAAAATAAGACCTAAGTTCCTGGACCCCAGCCAGCGATGTGCTCTATTTTAATCAAGGGTTGTGGGCTGGGGTGACATGCTCGAAGAAGATGTTGGTAGTTACGACTAATCGATTAATAGCTATCCCATTACCATTACTAGATGAGGTCACTTAGTGGCCTCATTGCTTTTTAAGTGTTAGATAATTTATTTTCTTTGTCCTGCTATGCTATCTCCGCAAAACTATGTGATCAGCTTCATCCTTGCTGCAGTTTTACTTCCTGCCTTATCGATACCCTTTCTCTATATATTACCTAGAAAAATTAATCCAGGCTAGATGGTAGGTGTTATAGCACTCGTACAAATAGGGTTAAGTACCTACACAATCATAGCGGTTTACCAAGGGACCATCTTTCACAAGTCATGGACATGGTTCTGGTTACCCAATGGTCTATCCGTGCAACTAGGCATCTACGTAGAGCTACTCAATGCACTACTGCTAGTCATGGTCACCCTCATCAGCTGGCTTGTTGCTTTATATTCCATCGCTTATTTACCTGCTCCTACTAACTTCAAACGTTATTTTAGTCTATATAGTCTGTCGCTCAGTGCCATGCTCTGGTTACTAGTAGCAGATAACCTGTGGGGCATCCTGATAGGTTGGGAACTGCTTAGTGTATCCTCGTGCTTACTCATTGGTTTTTGGTACCAAACCCATGATTCTATGCAGGCTAGTACTTACGCCTGGGTGGTCAGTAAATTGGGTAGTATCTGCTTCCTAGTAGGCATATTATTGGTAGTAGTTGAACTAGGCAACTGCGACATATATACGCTATCTGCTGTGGATCTCCATACTACAAGTCACTTATCCAATAAACTCTCTATGGCAGGGTACTTCTTGGTGGTAGCTGCCTTGACAAAGTCAGCTCAATTACCATTTTCCAGTTGGTTGCCCCATGCCATGGTAGCACCTACTCCTGTATCTGCCTTACTACACACAGCCACCGTGCTGAGTGCGGGTATCTACCTCCTAGTTCGTATTCAGCCTATCCTGAACGTCGAGTTGAATTCCCTGCTAGTCATTATAGGTCATCTCACGGCCTTCATGGGGGCATCTGCTGCCTTGGCCCAACCACATCTCAAGCGTATGCTGGCTTATTCTACCCTCTCTCACCTGGGCTATGTAGTAGCGGCAATAGGTCTTGGAAATGCTGATATAGGAGTCATCTATTTAGTAGTACATGCCTTGGCCAAAGCTTGTTTATTCCTTATAGCAGGTGTCATAGCCCGGTTTTTGCAAACCCAGGGAGTACTCGAGAAAGAAGTCTATAACCTATCTTATATGGGAGGCATACTACATCAATTACCTTGGGTAGCCATCAGTTATTTAATAGCAACGGGAGGATTAGGCATGATACCAGGTTTGATTGGTTTTACGGCCAAGGAAAGTATCCTAGCACAGACCTTCATATGGGCTAGTCATATTCCAGGAGGGTACCTGTACTACATCATCCCCTTACTGGCCTTGGTTAGCAATGGGTTATCTATCTTATACATGGGACAAGCTTTTGTACGCATCTTCTTAGGAAAGCCTAGGTGGGAAAAATTGCCTCCATCTCCCCTACTAAGTCGAGCAAGCGACCAAAGTGCTTGGCTCCTACAAGGTAGCATGGTTGCGTGTGCTAGTTGTGTTTTATTGAGCTCCTATTTATTGGAAAATTGGACTACGTCCACAGCCGGATCCTTTTCGTGGTCATTGCGACTGCCGCGGTCACTTCATTCGCTCGCAGTGACAAACCCAATAGGGGCGTGGCAATCCATAGTTTCCTCCATAGATTGTAAAAGAATTTGCGATATAATCCAGCTCATTTCTTATGGATTAGTACTACTCGTGATATTATGGCTAGTAATTAGTCGCTTGAAAAGCACCACATGGATTACCAAGGCCACTCTATGGCCTTACAATAACCATACCCCTGCCATTCCTGCGGAGGCAGGAACCCCGAAGGGCTCATCGTTGTGTAGGCCTGTAGGGTATGGGAAGATAATCCAGACGGAGGAAGAAAGCACATTGTACTATGGATTGCCACGACTACTACGTAGCCTCGCAATGACATACCACAAGCTATCATGGCAATTGGTAGGCAATACGCCTCGTTCTTTCCATCAACTATTCCTACATGGTTGGTATCTAGATGCATACACTACCTTCCTAGCTAGACAGGTACTGGCTTGCAGTAGGTTTATGGCAGAAGTAGAAAAATGGCTTATCGATGGATTGATCAATAGACTCACTCAGGCTTATATAAAGATAGCACATGTTGTTCATTGGATGGATAACCAGCTCATTGGAGGGATAGGTAATGGAATAGCTGCACTCAGTCAACAGGGTGGTAAATTATATTTGCATTTACAAAGTGGCCGAACTCAACTATATATCATATGGACTTGTATAGGAATGGGGTTGCTGGTGGTTATGTGGATGATGCTATGGTAAATCTAATTTTGTTGTGTATTTCTGTTTCCAAACCGTATATTATAACACCTCAGCCCGTCATTGCGAGCCCCGAAGGGGCGTGGCAATCCATTTCATCGCAACGCTGCGGCCCTAGGCAATGATGAGCCCTTCGGGGTTGCTTCACTTCTGTCACTGCCAGACTCAAAGAGTCGTGGCAGTCGCAATGACGAACTTAGAGACTGTTTAGAATCTTTGATTAAGGATTAAATTTTAATAACTTAGAGG
>CAZZEE010000084.1:3395-5780 GCA_964652695.1 uncultured Cytophagales bacterium | reverse complement strand
AGGTCCCGCCTTGTGCGTCCAGGAAAGGTTGGTATGTTCAGTAGGAAACAATAAAACCTACCGGAGGAAAAGTTAGAACTCCGTAGCTCGGGTGGCAGTATGGCGGGAAACCAAGATACTGAAGCCCACCGACACACTTACCTAGAGGGTAAGAGCGAATTGTCAGGCCTCAGCGAAAGCGAACACACAGGTGGCCTCGAGAACCTCAAAACCCCAAGGCCGAACCGTCAGGGCGGCGGTGAAGGCAGCATATTCAAACGAAAACTAACTGATACGGGAGAATACTTGGGCGGGGTGATAGTGGAAGCATGACAATAAGGACATACTAAGCAACCGGAGAAGTCCTCCTCACCCCAAGAAGAAAGCTCTTGGAGCAAGGTAGACTCTATAACTGCAAAACAGGAAGTGAATCGAAGGTGAGAGGATGACGGATGGGTGAGTAGTAGCTATGAAGTGAGGTAACGCTCATGGAGTGAAGGCACCCTACTAATATCATTTTTCCAACAAAACGGAAGGTAAAGATGACATGATAAAAGCATCTATTAAACTACAAGACCTGAGAAGGAAAATATATACCAAAGCTAAAGCCGAACAAGAGTGGCGGTTTTGGGGATTATACGTACATGTATATAAGATGGAAACACTAGAAGGGGCCTATAAAATAGCAAGGCAAAACAAAGGAACAGCCGGAATAGACGGCATAACCTTTGAAATGATAGAGGCAGAAGGAGTAGAAAAGTTTCTAACACAAATACAGAGCGAGTTAAAAGCGAAGACCTACAAGCCATCCAGGAAAAGGGTCCAAGCAATCCCCAAAGACAACGGCAAAAATAGAAAAATATCCATCCCAACTATAAAAGACAGGGTGGTGGAAGGAGCGATGAAGCTTATATTGGAGCCCATATTTGAGGCAGACTTTCAACCTGGATCATACGGATATAGACCCAAACGGACAGCAGCCCAGGCCATAGAGACGATAGCACTAGCAGCAATACAAGGAAAGACGAAGGCAATAGAGGTTGACTTGCGATCATACTTTGATACAATAGCACACGCAAAACTATTTGAAAAAGTAGCCGAACGAGTCAATGATAAAGAAGTAATGAGATTGCTGAAAATGCTAGTTAAGTCAGGAGGAAAGAGAGGAATAAGCCAAGGGAGCCCATTATCGCCCCTTTTAAGTAATATCTACCTAAACGAGGTAGATAAGATGCTTGAAAGAGCTAAAAAGGTAACCAAGGAGAACACTCCTTACGGTAGGGTGGAATATGCGCGCTGGGCTGACGATCTACTAGTATTAATAGACGGGCACGAGCAATGGAACTGGCTAGAAGGAGCCGTCCAGAGAAGGATAAGAGAGGAACTGGACAAAATAAAAGTTGAACTGAACGAAGAAAAGACAAGGATAGTAGATATAAGAAAAGGAGAGAGTTTTAGCTTCCTAGGATTTGACTTCAGAAGAAAAGTAACCAGACAAGGAAAGAGGAGTGTAGAGAAGACACCGAGAATGAAAGCCAGAACGAAGCTACTTAGAAGGCTAAAAGAAATATTTAGTCATTACCTATCACAGCCAACGGAAAGGCTACTCGGTCAAATCAACCCCATCCTAAGAGGCTGGTTAAATTACTTCAGGATAGGCAATTCAAGCAGATGTTTCAGCTATATCAAACAATGGGTTGAAAAGAAGCTGAGACGCCACTTAATGAGAGCAAAGAAAAGGAAGGGATTCGGCTGGAAGAGGTGGAGTAGAAGAGAGCTATATGAGATGGGATTATACAACGATTACCAGATCAGGCATTATAGCCCTTTGAAAGCAACACCAGCACGATAGGCCACAGGCTTTGATAAGAAGGTATTAGGAAAGCTGACTGCGGGAAATCTGCACGGTCAGTTTGATGAGGCGGGGGATGGAAACGGGGTTATAAACCACCACCGCGCCATTCCTCGACCCTACTTTTTAGAAAAAACTGACACAGGCTACGGCGCTTTTTTACCAGATTTTCCGGGCTGTATTACAGTAGCTGATACAAAAGAGGAAATCGAATTTAATATAAAAGAGGCTACAGCTCTTCATTTAGAAGGACTTCAGGAAGATGGGATTGATATTCCTATGCCTAGTACACAAGCATTTACTACCTCTATTTCCAAAAGCGCATGAAGCTTAGGAAGATTATCTCATTATTGGAAGAAGATGGCTGGTATCAAGTAATCCAGAAAGGTAGCCACAGGCAATTCAAGCATGCTATTAACCCTGTTATGGCATAGTGCCAGATCAACGCTTTATCAAAAGACTTGGCAAAAGGAACTCTAAACAGTATGCTGAAAAAGCAGGTATTAAAGGTTCTTAGTTCTTCTTATCATCCACTATACCCCTAAAACTTCACT
>CAZZEE010000084.1:0-3295 GCA_964652695.1 uncultured Cytophagales bacterium | reverse complement strand
TAATCCTAAGTTTTTCTCCACTAATCCTAAGTTTTTCTCCACTTAATCCTAAGTTTTTCTCCACTTAATCCTAAGTTTTTCTCCACTAAGTTTTATTAAACAATTTATTTTTAATAACTTAAGACCTTAAATTCTATATTTTTATGTCTAGTTATCTTGAAAATCAAAAGAAATTTCTCTCTGTTAAACAACCAAATGCTCTTACGGAAGCCCGTTATGAAATGAGCTCTTTACAAAAAGATATATTTTATTTATTGTTAATGCAGTTGATACAGGATAACCCTTTGAAGAAAAAATATAATATATCTATGTTGATACAAAATAACCTTTTGAAGAAAAAATATAGTATATCTATAAAGAATATTAACCGCCAAAGAAATGCAAGAGTTAGAAGAGCTGAACTTCTTCAAGCAGCAGAAGGTCTAATAGGGGCTGGAATAATTATATACAGTAATGAAAAAAAGAATTTTGAAGCTTTGGGCATTTTATCTAGTGCTGAGTATGGAGACGAAGCTGACCAAGATAATTTAATAATAGAATTTGATTTAGGATTAATTCCATATTTGCTGGATGTTGCTGAAAAATTTACTCTCTTAAATCTCCAATATGCTCTGAATTTGAAAAGCAAATACTCTAAAAGGATCTATGAGATGTTATCACAGTTCAAGGGGCAGTACAAAAAACAAATAGCAAACAACCAAGAATGTATTATCAATATTTCCGTGCAGGAGCTGAAGGAACGATTTAAACTAATTGATCCAAAAACAGGAAAAGAAAAATATCCAGATTTTGGGGTATTTTCTCAAAATGTTCTTAGCCCAGCAATGAGAGAAATAAATGGGAATACAGAAATTTCTTATGAATGGACCCCTGTCCCGCCCAAAATCGGCAAAAAAATCACAAATGTGCAATTCAAAATAACTAATATAGATGGGATAGAAGCATTAGAGGACTTATCTGAATCCAATCCAGAATCTCCAAAAGAACTACCCGCATTTACTGAAAAAGTCCCACAGGTATTATCCTTGCAGGAGAGACTACGTAAGCAATGCGAAGATATTGCCCTTGCAAAAAAATTAGTAAAAAGGTTCCCTGCAGAAGAGGTTGAGTGGGTGATGAATGGAATTTTGGAAAAGCACCAAGCGGGTAAGATCGAAAATCTTCCCGCATACTCAAAGTACCTATTCACCAAGTGGCTAAATGGAACAAAACCAACATTTGAAAAAACGAATATTCAAATAAAACATATACCTCTCAAATCAACGAGTCAAACAAATCAAATTGCAGTCCTTGAGGATGAGATTGAGAAAAAGCTAGAGTATGGTTTTGGGATAGAATATCACCCAAAAATATACAACTTGATTGTTAATTACGGGGGGAAATTAGCGGAATTGGAAAAGATCCAGGATGCAATTAGCAAAGTTGAGGAAGCAATAGAAAAGAAAGAAATTGAAAGAAATCCAGAAGCTATTCATAAAGCAATTATCAGCCAATTGATTGGAGTCTCCCACTTCTCCAATCAACCTTTGGTTGCACAATCTAATGAGCGATTAAATTCAATTAACTCTCTAGGAAATATTTTAGCTTCATCTATTAAGAAACCTAACATGCAGCCTGAATTAGCAGAAGAGGAGGAGATTAGGAGAGAAAAGACTGAAATATGGAAGGAATTATTTGAGCGATTCGAAAATATGGATGATAAAGAAACTAATAATTTTGTTGAAGAATACTGTGTGGAAGCTTTGAATTATGCAATTAGCAAAGTTGTGGACGAACTGGAAGGCCATACAATACCACAAAATCCTACCATAATAATTCAGGAGTTGAGAAAACATGCCTCTTTGTGGAAACCTTAAAAACTCAAAGAATACTTAAGAATCTATCAATCAAGCTGAGGAGTTGAGAAAACACATCAATTTGATGTAGATTTGTTGGATGGAGGAAAAAACATCCCAAAATATAATCATTTTAAAGCAGCATAATGCTATCACTGAGGCTCGCTATGAGATGTCAGCGTTAGAGAAAAACATTTTCTATATGTTACTAGCAGAGTTAAAGGATGATGACCCTGAAGAAAAAAGTTACTATATGATTAGTTTTTCTGAATTGCAGAAAAAAGTTGAAAAAAAAATAACTATCCCTGATTTAGTTAAAGCTTCTGAGGGACTGGTTTTGCGTTCATATACTATCAAAAAAGCAAATGGAGGTGTATTGTTAACTTCCCTTGTTTCATCTGTCAAAAATATACCGGAAGAAGATAGTATTCGATTAGGTGTTAGCTCTATGGCTAGGCCTTATTTGCTTGCTCTGAAGAAAGATTATACGGAATTTGAATTAGATACTGCCTTGAAGCTTACAAGCAAGTATTCCAAGCGGATGTATGAAATGCTCTCTCAGCATAAGGAAAAAGGAGAATTGACTTTGTCAGTAGAAGAATTAAAGTACCGTTTAGCAATAGTTGATCCAAAAACAGGATATGACAAATATCCAGCATGGACAATGTTTGAGAAACAGATTCTAGAGATACCGCAGAAAGAATTAAACGACCACGCTGATATTAGATTCACCTACACACTCATTAAGACGGGCCGCAAGTACACAGATATAGATTTTCATATTAAGAAGAAAGAAGAACAAGTGCCTAAAGAAGGTAGACAGGCTCAATTGGAATTGGATGTGTGATTAACTCTAAGCTTTCTCCAGCTAACTTTCCTCTTATTTTTTCCTGTAGAAAAACTATCTTTTCTTCACAATAGAAAAAATGTAAGCTGATTGCTAAATTAAGTTCAACAAAAGTATAGGGGTGGATTTCTCTGTGGACCAGTGCAAGGTATGACGGTACCGGTAGCTGGAAAGCAGAGGGACCACCTTTTTTAAGCAAAGCGAAAAATTTTCAACTAACAAAAAAATAGCGCTACATTATGCTGCAATGCGGGGGAATTCAAATTTATAAAAAGCATTACTTGATAGGGAAGCCAATATCAATGCACAAAGCAACGATGGCAGAACTCTTCACTATGCTGTATTGAACCCTGTTGCAAACAGGATTTTAGGTTTATTATCATATATATGAATTTTTAATCACTTGTACAGTACAGTACAATAAAGTATATTTAAATATATTCATATATGCCGAACCATATGATACTGTATTGTACTGCAAAGAAATAGTTACTATTTTTGTATAATAAATCTTATCGGAAAGAATGCGCAGTGTATAAGTTATAATTGTTATAAATGAAAAATATAGTTATTGCAAGCGACAAAGGTGGTGTAGGTAAATCTACATTAGCCG
>CAZZEE010000083.1:0-5798 GCA_964652695.1 uncultured Cytophagales bacterium | reverse complement strand
CAGTAAACGCCTATCAAGCCTGGACTAGAAATACACAATTAATCTGACACTCCCTAGGTTTTTTTTTTTACCCTTGGCTCGAACAGGGGCAGAGATGACATTATGGTCGTTAATATTAAAACCTCGATCAAGAATAGACCCGCTGCGAAAGTAAATATGGCACAGAAAATATGCTTATTATAGCCTCTTATGGCCACTTTTTTCTACCTTAAAATCGTTTCGCAGAAGGTCTAATGAATATATAGCTGTGGACGTGTACGAAGTTCTTCTTCCGCGCCAGGAAAGAGCGCAGCTCTGCGGGCGGTCACTGCGACTACGGCAATCACCATGACGGTTTTGTTGAACATCCCCTGGTTAAAATGCTTTCTTTAGCTATTATTAGATAAGGCTAATAAAGATTGTATCATCCCTCTTGAACCAATATAGAAAGGTACACATTGATGTAGGCTACGCGGCATAATTTGTAGAATAGGTTGTTTGCCATCACTTGCCAAACCTCCAGTCTGTTCTACTATAAAAGCCAATACATTACACTCAAAAATCAAGCGAAGCTTTCCATTAGGCCTTTTCAAAGTAGGTGGATATAAATAAACACCCCCTTCCAATAAGTGTCTATGAAAGTCAGCTACTAAAGCTCCCGTATACCTACAGGATAGCTCTTGACGCCTACAGTAAGCTATATAGCTTTGGATATAATGAGGAAAGTTATTTAAATAACCATGGTTAATAGCGTAGGTAAGACCATTTTCAGGCATATGAATGCTGGGGTGAGTCAATACAAAATCATTAATATCAGGATCATAGGTAAAGCCATGTACTCGATGGGAGGTTGCATAAACAAGCATAATAACCGTACTATACAAAATATATCCTGCTGCAACCTGTTGATTACCAGGCATTAAAAAATCCACCTCTTGTAAAGGGACCTCCGAAGCAGTACGTCTTGGATATATAGAAAAAAGTGTACCTATAGGACCGTTGGTAGGTACATTAGCAGAACCATCTAATGGATCCATGGCCACTATATATGGCGCTTTGGAATGTGTTAAAGGCACTAAAGAATCAGCTTCTTCAGAAACGATAGCACACACCTCCTGGGTCTTGTCTAAAGCCTTTACAAAAAAATCATGCGCTAATAAATCAAGCTTCTGTTGTTTGTCTCCTGTAGCATTAAAGCTATCTACAGGTTTACCTTCTTTCTCCAACATAGTCTGCATGACAGCATGCTGCATGAAACTGGGCGAAGTTGCTAGGGCTTGAATTATAGCAGTTATGGCGGTGGGTATGTTATAATTTGCCTGCTCTTCTTGAAGAAATTGTCCTAACAAAGGTGCTTGGTGAGGAATTCTATCCTGGGTTACTGATATCATAATGCCACCGTCATAAATCTTCAAAAATGTAGTACACGTTGTTAAATTACTAAAGCTCTTCCTTAACTTCGCACTCGTACAACAAGTATTTATTGATAATACTATGGAAATTTTTAAGTTTGGAGGTGCTTCGCTACAAAATCCTATCTCCATCAACCAGTTTGGCAAAATTATCAATAGCTATGAAGGCGATGCCTTGGTCATTGTTGTTTCTGCCATGGACAAGATAACCCGAGAGCTAGAAGCTATTCTTGAAAAGCAGATACACCAACAGCCCTATGAGGCTGCTATCGAGGGAGTATATACCTATCATCTACACATCCTACAAAGCCTATTGGGCGATTCTTATTCACCCCTTCAACAAGAATTAAACGATTGGAGAAACCAGATCTACCAAGATCTACAGACTCCCTACCAACCAGAGGACCTAGAAAAGCTATATAGCCAAATAGTAGCCTGGGGAGAAATCTTATCTTCAAGGATCACCTATCATTATTTATTGCACCTAGGTATCACTTGCACCTGGGTAGATGCCAGGGAGTATATCAAGACCCATGTCGGGTTCATGAATGCACAAGTAGATCAGTCTCTCACCAAAGATTTGGTTATCAAAAACTTAAAACCCTTATTACAACAAAGTCCCATGTTGTTAACCCAAGGTTTTATTGGCAGTGATGCCATGGGACGTACCACCACCCTAGGCAAAGAAGGTTCCGACTATACAGGCGCCATACTAGCTTCTGCCTTGGAAGCTCAGTCTTTAAGCATATGGAAAGACGTACCCGGTATTATGAATGCAGATCCTAAGATCTTTGAAGAAGCAACGCAGTTTAAAGAATTATCTTATGAGACCATGGCAGCCATGTCTTTTTATGGGGCACAGGTAGTACATCCAAAGACCATCTATCCGCTTGCCCTACAGGACATCCCTTTACATATCAGGCCTTTTGGTGATAAGGATGCATTGGGGACCATAGTAAGTAATCAAGCAGAAGAAGACTCTCAATTGCCTATTTATGTACTTCGCTCAGACCAGGTTTGGATGAAGCTGCAGATAGGAGACTTGATCTTCTTTGAAGAAAAACAATTAGCAATAGTTTTTGAAGCTTTTGATAGGTTGTCGTTGCGTATCAACTTCCTAGAAAGAACCCCTTATCATATTGCTATCTGTCTTAGCTATGATTATATCAAGCTAGAACAGCTGCTAAGCATTTTAGAGCCCATTTTTAAACTGGAATACCACCCTACTACTTCTCTTTTAACCATCATGGGGCATGGCAAAGAACCTTCATTAAAGATCTTGGAAGGGGCAACTATATTGGCTCAACAGAGTTACCAATCCGTTTATCAGATAGCCTTTTGTAAATAATAAAGGGGCTGAAAGTGCGTAATCGCACATTTCGCCCCTGTACTAAATAATATAAGTCCCTGCCTGCCTAATATTCATCCTCATTAAAGAGAAAGTCGTCTTTGGTAGGATATTCAGGCCATATTTCTTCTATGTTCTCATAAGTAAAATCATCATCATCCAGTTCTTCTAGATTTTCTATGACTTCTATAGGTGCTCCTACACGGTCTGCAAAATCTATTAACTGTTCCTTAGTAGCAGGCCAAGGAGCATCATCTAAATAAGATGCTAGTTCAAGTGTCCAATACATCGTAGTTGCTTTAATTTAAGGTTAAATGTATGCGTTTTTCAGGGTGCAAGTATACGTATACTTTGTTGCATATGCAACAGGTAGGGTTATATTTTTCATCGGCAATATTATAGTGGAGTCAGGAATATTCCTGACTCCACTAGGCAACTGATTCAATAATTCACTTACTTTACACAACAACGATGCGGACTGGTTCATATGAATACTGCCCTTTTTATTGCTAAACGCTACTTTTCTATTCGGTCTAAGCAGAGTCTCATCTATCGCATGGGGCTGGTGGCCTGCCTAAGTGTAGCCATTAGCACGATGGCGCTTTTACTGGTAGTATCCGTATTCAACGGTTTTGAAGAAGTCATTAAAAAGCTGTTTGCTACTTTTGACCCTGATATCAAGATCGAACTCCAGCAAGGTAAATACTTTTCAGTATCTCCTGCGTGGATTCGTCCGCTAGAAGAGGTGCCCGGTGTAGTAAAGGTAGTAGAAGTAATAGAAGAAAATGCACTTTTGACCTATAGAGGGCATCAATTAGTAGCTAAGATCAAAGGCGTTTCGGACAATTTCGTAGAAGATAGTCCCTTGGCTGTGCATATCGCCCATGGAAGGTTGCGTTTGAAAGAGGGGGACCAGCACTTTGCGCTCATAGGTGCTGGCATACAATATACGCTGGGTATTCGGCTTCAAAATGTTTTTGAAGACCTACAAGTCTTTTTCCCCAGAAGTACTCAAGGACGCCTTTCCCCCAGCCAGAAACTATACCGTACTGCCTGGATTAGACCTGGAGCTGTTTTTGCTGTTGAAAAACACTTTGATGATCGTTATGTGATCACCCCCTTAATCTTTGCTGCTCAGCTACTGGGTCACCCGGATCAGAGAACTGCTTTGGAAATACAGGTGGTACCAGGTGCTTCGATCAAAAAAGTCAAGCAGGCTCTTCAAAAGCTTTTACCCCCCCATTTTCAGGTTCTTACAAAGGACGAACAACAAGTCACGCTCATGCGTACCATCCGTACAGAACGGCTACTGGTATTCACCACCTTTGCAATCATCGTCATCGTTGCTTCTCTCAACATATTCTTTATCCTTTCCATGCTCGTATTAGCCAAGCGTACCGATGTGGCTATCCTATATACCCTTGGTGCCACTCCTAAGACTATTCAACGCATCTTTATATGGGAGGGATTGCTCATTGGCTTAAGTGGTAGCGTGGCAGGCATGGCTATAGCCTGGCTTTTAACGTGGCTACAACAACACTTTGGCCTTATCTCTATAGGAACACAAACGAGCTTGCTAGATGCCTATCCCATCAAAGGCTTATGGAGTGATTATATGTATGTAGGTATAGGAGTTTTCATAGCGACTTTAATAGCTAGCTATAGACCATCGGTATTAGCTACGAAAGTTCAAATCAAAGAACAGCTTTAAGCGTGAGCTTATCAAGTTGCAGTGGTCGTCACTGCGATTATCTGCTAGCCCTACAGACCTATGCAACGATGAGCCCTTCGGGGTTGCCACACCTGCTTTGCAGGTTCGCAATGACGGAAGGTGTGGCAGTCCTGCAACCACCAAAAACCAAAGAACAGCTATAAGGGCGAGCTAGTGCTTGTAGAAAAAATGGGTACCAGTTTACGCCTATACTTAAAACCCGTGCGGAAGTGCTTCTTCCGTGCCAGTTGAAAGCAGCAAACAACAGTTATTGGGACACATAGTTTCATTATTATTGCTTTAATCTTTATATTTAGTTAAGTAGCTCATCTACTTCTCTATTTCGTCAACAACTTTTCTCTAGTATTCCATGAGTTTCACTAATCTAAAGATTCTATTAGTTCAAATGTTAAGTCTTCTACACGTCCACTGTCTTTCTGATAACGATTATACGGAGGTAAGCAACCCAACAAAAACTTTTGAATGGAATATATTATGTTACACTTTTACCAATAATGAGCTAGAAATAGGCAGTTTTAAAGATTTGGCAAAATTAACTTCGTTAGCACATAACCATCAGAATGTTATAGTGCATATGCTCATATGTACGGAGACAATGGGTACTTATTTAATTAAGATTCAAAATAACCCATTTCAAGACGGAAATATAAGTATGACAAGACTGCAAAATGTCGATATGTCAAAAAAAGAAACACTGGAGCATTTTATAAGGAAGTCTGTTGAGTCTGTTCATTCTAATAGAATAGCATTAATATTAGGTGGTCATGGAGGAGGCTGGTATTTAAAAGCAGATAGAAATAAAAAATTAGTCATACCTATTCCCACATTAACAGATTGTTTGAAAAGATGCAGATTAAATATAGATCTATTATGCTTTGATGCTTGTATGATGGCCAATCTAGAAACTTTATTTGAGATAAAAAATGTAGCTAAAACAGTTATTGCTTATGAAGATTATGCCGGCTGGAAAGGTGTTTTAGAGCCTGAAACTTTATCAATTTTTGATCAGGTTAATTTGGACACAGTAACGGTAGCTAAAAAATTGTCCAATAATTTGTTAAATAATCTAACAACAGAAGATGATCCGACTGATGTTTCTGTTTTATCAACTGATCATATTGACCAGTTAGCTGCATATACTGCATCAATACGCTTGAAAAAACCAAAGAATAATAGCTTTTGTATAGATCCAAATTATTGGCAATTACAAGATTTATATGCTATTGTTGAAAATTCTGTAGATCAAGAAGAGTTTAAAAGATTCAAAAAATTATTTAATCTTTGAGGGTTGAATTCCCCGCCGCTTGCGGCGTAAATTCGATAAAAT
>CAZZEE010000082.1:4597-5989 GCA_964652695.1 uncultured Cytophagales bacterium | reverse complement strand
GTAGCTCCTGGCACCACCAGCAAAAGATCCACCTTGGGGAAAATGGCCTAGTGGTGTAGGGAGCTCACTCCCTACACACGCAATTCTGCCAGGAGTAGCTCCTGGCACCACAAGTTTCCAGCTTAAGATGTACTCGTCTTCGACCAAAGGAACAAGGGCTGAGATGACAGTGGTGGTATGGAATAACAGTAGTAGTATGATAAACTAGCCTTGAGCAGCCAAGAACCGTTCGGCCTCCAAGGCAGCCATACATCCTGTACCAGCTGCAGTAATAGCCTGCCTATAGATACTATCTTGCACATCACCTGCTGCAAAGATACCGGGGATATTGGTACATGTACTTCCAGCGACAGTCTGAATATACCCTCTAGCATCTAGCTCGAGGTATGAGGTAAATAATTGTGTATTGGGCTGGTGGCCAATGGCTATAAAAACGCCCTGCACAGTCAATTCATAGGTTGTTTGCTTCTGATTATCCAACAACCTTATACCCGTCACCTCTTGGTCGCCCAAGATCTCTTGGACTTCTGTATGAAAATGGACTATTATATTCTCTTGTTGCAAGACGCGTTGTTGCATGATGTGAGAGGCACGCATCTGGTCACCACGCACCAAGAGGTGAACCCGATGGCAAAGCTTCGATAAGTAACTAGCCTCCTCAGCTGCTGTATCCCCTCCTCCCACTACTGCCACCTCTTGTTTTCTAAAGAAGAAGCCATCGCAGGTAGCGCAGGCAGAGACCCCCCTCCCATTCAGACGTTGCTCAGAGGGAAGCCCCAACCATTTGGCGGAGGCGCCAGTAGCTATGATGACTGTCTTAGCTGTTACCTGGATCATATTATTGATTGTCAGCTGAAAGGGATAAGTGGAGAAGTTGACAGTCGTGACCGTAGCATTTTGTATATCTGTCCCAAAACGTTGGGCTTGTGCTTGGAAGTCCACCATCATCTGGCTACCTAAGACCCCTGTTGGATATCCCGGGTAGTTTTCTACCTCTGTAGTAGTTGTCAGCTGTCCACCAGGTTGTATACCCTGATAAAGCACTGAGTCGAGTCCAGCACGTGCTGCATAAATGGCAGCTGTATAGCCTGCAGGACCAGAACCAATGATGGCGACGGATATGGGAGAAGAAGTATTTGGATGACTCATATAAGGAATCAGCTTAAATGACATTCATTTTTTCTGGATCCCCACCTTCACGGGGAGGAAACAACAGAGGTAATGAATAGCTAATAAGTCAAAATAAATGATACAACTGATGCTAAAACCGCCAAAGCAGTCACTCGGCTCCAGCCGAGTGACAAATAATGTTGCAGGAGTGAGCTCCTGTAACCACTAGAGATTAATGTTGCAGGAGTGAGCTCCTGCAACCGCTAGAGGAGTGAGCTCCTG
>CAZZEE010000082.1:0-4497 GCA_964652695.1 uncultured Cytophagales bacterium | reverse complement strand
TGCAGGAGTGAGCTCCTGCAACCACTAGAGGAGTGAGCTCCTGTAACCGCTAGAGAGATGGATCGCCAGCCCGCTACGGGTTTATCTCCTAGACCTGCAATGCCTACGCAACAACGATTAGCCCTCTGCCAAGGATCTTAGATCCTTGCAGTGACAGGGGGTTATCATTGCGGGGGATCGCCACGGCCTTTCAGCTGCCACGCCCCTTTGGGGCTCACAGTGACTTCGCGGTGATGGAAGTGACCGCGGCAGTCGCGATGAAGGTCATGGGAAAGATCAAACAGGTTCTTACCCCAGATAATTCTTCAGCGTCTTGCTGGTTGCTAAATCCCTTAGCCTCTTAATAGCTTTCTCTTTGATCTGGCGCACCCGCTCACGTGTGAGGCCAAAGAGGGTTCCTATCTCTTCTAAGGTCATGGGATTGGTTCCTCGTAACCCAAAATAGTAGATGACAACACCTGCTTCTCTTTCTGGCAATAAAGACAAGGATCTTTCTATATCCTCACGGAGCGATTCATCAATCAATCTCTCATCTGGCTTACCTTCCTCATCGTCTTCTAGCACATCTAACAAGCTATGTTCTTCTCCTTGTACAAAAGGCGCATCCACGGATATGTGGCGTCCAGAGATCTTCATGGTATCGATAACCTCACTCGCTGTTACCTCTAGTTCCTCTGCTAGCTCTTCAGCGGTTGGTTCACGTTTGTATCTCTGCTCTAGCTGCGAGAAGGTTCTGGATAATTTATTGAGGGTACCTACTCGGTTAAGGGGTAGACGGACAATACGAGACTGCTCTGCCAAAGCTTGCAGAATAGACTGTCGAATCCACCATACGGCATAAGAGATAAACTTAAATCCACGGGTCTCATCAAACCGCTGGGCTGATTTAATAAGTCCTAGGTTCCCTTCATTAATGAGGTCACTTAAGGATAATCCTTGGTTTTGGTATTGCTTAGCTACGGAAACGACAAAGCGCAAGTTAGCTTTTGTAAGCTGTTCTAAGGCTTTTTTATCTCCTCCTTTGATGCGTTTGGCGAGCTCTACCTCTTCTTCTGGTGTCAAGAGGTCTACCCTGCCTATCTCTTGGAGATATTTGTCGAGTGACTGACTTTCACGATTCGTAATTTGCTTGCTTATCTTGAGCTGTCTCATAGTGGATAGTTATTAAAAAACAAGTTATGTAGGTTAGTTATCCGCTTACAGTCACTCGGCTGGAGCCGAGCAACTGTTTTGAGGATAGTTCCTGCAACCTCACTGGCGCAAGCCCCGCGTCATTGCGAGGCTCGAAGAGCCGCGGCAACATTGGCAAGTTCCTGCCACAGCCGCTACGGGCGGTCATCGCGAGCCCCGATAGGGGCTCGCAATCGCAGTGATAGAAGTAACCGCGGTAACCTGGCTTGTGCCTCAGCTCCCAAATAATATACAACTATTGCCGATCAATTGCACTAGTCGCTGGCTTTTTATGCTTCACTAGGCTTGGGATTAGGAAGGAGCGCCTTGCGGGACAGTCTGTACTTACCTGTCTTAGGATCAATCTCCAATAGTTTGACACTAATCTGCTCTCCTACTTCTAGCACTTTGTCTAAGTTCTCGATTCTTTCCCACTTCACTTCTGAGATATGGAGGAGTCCTTCTTTACCCGGCATAAACTCTACAAAGGCACCAAAAGCCACAATCGACTTCACGGTCCCTTGGTAAACATCTCCTATCACAGGCTCTACTACAATATCACGCACTTTCTTCTCTGCCAACTGTACTGCCTCTTGGGTAGGGGCAAAGAATTTAACAACGCCTTTACCATCTACTTCTTCAATGATGATGGTAGCGCCTGTTTCTCGTTGCATTTCTTGTATTACCTTGCCGCTCGGCCCGATGACAGCCCCAATCATATTTTTAGGGATGGTCATGGTGCTAAAGCGAGGAGCATGCTTCTTATGGGTGTCTTTGGGTTGGGAAATGGTCTTATTCATCTCGGATAATATATGCATTCTGCCTGCCTTAGCTTGGTCTAATGCTTTTTGCAAGAGTTCTGCTGTAAGCCCTTTGATCTTGATATCCATCTGGCAAGCAGTAATGCCATGCTCGGTACCAGTTATCTTAAAGTCCATATCCCCCAACGCGTCCTCGTCGCCTAAGATATCGGAGAGGATAACGTACTTACCAGTTTCTTCATCCATCAGCAGCCCCATGGCAATACCAGAGACAGCAGATTTAATAGATATCCCTGCGTCCATGAGGGCGAGGGTACCTGCGCAAACAGTAGCCATAGAAGAGGATCCATTGGACTCTAGGATATCTGATACAATACGGATGGTGTAAGGGTTTTCTGTATCAGGAGGTAATACTCGTTTGAGGGCACGCATAGCCAAGTTACCATGCCCGATCTCCCTTCGACCTGGTCCTCTATTGGCCTTGATTTCTCCTGTAGAGAAGCTAGGGAAATTATAGTGGAGCATAAAACGATTATAACCATTGAGCAAAGCACGGTCGATCAACTGCTCATCTAACTTAGAGCCCAGAGTAATAGTCGTAAGTGACTGGGTCTCCCCACGTGTGAAGAGGGCAGAGCCATGTGCAGCAGGCAGATAATCCACCTCGCTACTGATAGTTCGTATCTCGTTGAGCTTTCTACCATCAATACGTCGTCCTTCCTGTAAGGCCAATTCACGTACCGCTTGTTTTTCCATCTCGTAGAACCATTGGTCATAGTGGGCACTATTGACCTCCTGCTCCTGCAATAGCTTGCCAAGATATTCTTTTTTAAGCTGCCCAAATGCCTCCCCACGATTTTTTTTGTTAGGAATTCCTTGTTGGGCAATAGCATACACTTGGTGGTAAAGGTCTTTCCATATTTTCTCTTTGATAGGCTGATCTGCTGGCTCATGAAAGGGCTCCAACTGAAATTTGGTAACACCCACTGCAGCGGCCAGCTCTTTCTGTACCTGGCATTGTATCTTAATAGCTTGATGGGCAAACTGTATAGCAGCTACCATGTCGGATTCTTGTACTTCACTCATCTCGCCTTCTACCATGATGATGTTCTCTTCGCTTCCTCCAACTATGAGGTCGATATCTGCCTTTTCTAAGGCTGACTGCGTAGGATTAATAACAAACTCTCCATCTATTCTAGCTACTCGCACTTCGGAGATAGGACCGTCGAAGGGGATAGGAGAGACCATCAGCGCAGCAGAAGCAGCTAAGCCAGCCAGCGCCTCTGGCATGATCTCCGGGTCAGCAGAGATCAAGAAGACATTGACCTGTGTTTCGTGGTTGTAGTGCGCTGGGAAAATAGGCCGAATAACCCTATCAACGAGTCGAGACATCAAGATCTCGTGATCACCTAGTCTACCTTCACGTTTCAAGAATCCGCCTGGTATCTTGCCAGCTGCAGCAAATTTTTCTTGGTAATCCACATAAAGGGGTAAAAAGTCTACACTAGCATCTGCTTTCTCGTTAAATACAGCAGTGGCTAATAGCATCGTATCTCCCATTCTGACGACAACAGATCCATCAGCCTGTTTGGCTAATTTGCCGGTTTCTATGGTTATCTCTCTATGTCCAGGTAGGTTAATGGTTTTAGATATAGGTTTTGCAAGCATAATATATATTGGATTATGATGTTTGTTATTGGAATGGATGTGGGTATCTAAGCAATCATCCTTGAGACCTTGTGCGAATACTTACACAAAGCTTCTAGCTTTCTACAACTATCTATGGGGCAGATCAAGTTGAAAACAGGTAGAGACTTAGGTATAAGACCTCTTGACAAGAACAAAAAGGATAATATCTATTTTCGTATGCCCAGTTTAACGATGATATCTCTATATCGTCCTATAGCTACGTCTTGTAGGTAGTTGAGCTGTCTTCTTCTTTTTCCCACCAGCTTCATAAGTCCAAGCCTAGATGCTTTATCTTTGGGGTGTTGTCGGAGATGGGCTGTTAGGTAATTTATCCTACTGCTAAATAAGGCTACTTGTGATTCTGGTGAGCCTGTATCTTGGGTTAAATTTTTAGCACTGTAGGTTACAAATACGTTTTGTTTGTCTTCTTTCGTTAAAGCCATTTTTTATTTACTAATTTACTAAAGTTGTTTCAGGACTATTTTCTATCCTACAGGCCCACGCAACGATGAGGCCTTTGGGGTTGCCACGCCACTATGTGGCTCGCAACGACGTGCAGTGACGGCTCCTGAAATTCATATTTAATTTACACTGAGTCGGGTGTAAATATAGTATCAAAAGATTTTACATGCAAGTGCAGGAAGGAACTGAGAGAGGCACAAGTAGGTTGCCACGAGGTTAGTTTTGGCACAAATAAGCACTTCTTTCTTGCAGTCGCTCGGCTTTGCCGAGTGATGTGACTATTTACTATAATAGTGATTTCTCATATGCGGGCTACTGTAAATGAACTCATCCTACATGCCCAAAGCAGTCACTCGGCTTTGCCGAGTGACGACTATTTACTATCTATATCTGCTCATATATTGGCTACTGTAAA
>CAZZEE010000081.1:0-6032 GCA_964652695.1 uncultured Cytophagales bacterium | reverse complement strand
GGTAAATCTACATTAGCCGCTCTTATTATTGAATGGATGAATTTCAATAATATTCCAGTTGATTTAGTTGATGCCGATCCTATACAGACTACTCGTACATGGGCTGATAACTGTGCTGCTGATGGAAGAATAGTCCTTTCAGCCCAATCAATAGCATCGTATTTAATAGTGGATACGGCAGGAACTTCAGGCTCAAGTCTGTCATGGCTCCAAAAGGCCAATGTTATCCTAGCCCCCTTCCAACCTCACTACGCAGATATAAAAACTGTCTTGGATTGGTTTGTCAGTATAAATAAGAGCCTACAGCAAAAAACTATGTTTGTGCCTAACAGATACCAAAAAACCAAAGAGCAAAAGGAAGGCTTATTACAAGTTAAAAATGCTTTAGAAGAAGAGAAGGCTGGCATCCTGCTTCCAGCTATCTCAAACAGACCAGCTGTTTATGGCAGCCTGCTGAACGGAAGCAATGAGAATTTTTTTAAGCTGCATTCAGATCATGGCTCTTTAGGGGAGATCGAAGACGTAATGAGTTTATTGCTTGAAAAAGTAAAAGGAGGTGAAAAATGAGAAAGATTAAAAAAAACCCTTCTCTCTCTATAAAGAATGAACATGCTGAAGGCAGTATTACTGATACTTCAGTCAATCCTTATTTTCCCCAAACAAAGCAGGTAAATGAATATGAATATAAAATCACGGTTCGCCTCAGTTCCCTACTTTTGGACTCTCTGAAAAATGTAGTTAATTCCAACAAAGCCGGTGGTAATTTCCAATATACCAATGTTTCTGATTTGATACGCAAAGCATTAGAAGCTTACAAAAACGGAATGGCCTTAACAGCTCAGCGTTCAAAGGATCAAAAAAGAGAAACCTCTTTTAGAGTATCTAATGAACTTAGAGATTTTTACCAAAGTCTTCCCGAAAATGCCAAGTCAGAAATTATGGAAAGAGCTGTGAGTACCTACATAAAACACAAAATATAGTGATACAGTATAGTATATTTTGAATATTTCCACATATGACGTATCATATCCTACTGTATTGTACTACATACTTGTAAGATAAATACTATAACTTTGCCGGTGCATGTCTTTGCCAAGCAACCCAAATTTTAATTTAAAATTATTTTAAAGTGAAGCATATGGAATCACTTAATCTACATTTGTTGTTTATGTGATAATAAATATCTTGCAAAAAAACATCACCTAATCTACATTTGTTGTTTATGTGATAAATAATTTTTTTATGTCAAATTTACTATTTATAGGCAGAAAAGAAGAGCTTGCCAGTTTAGATGACTTAACTCATAAAAAGACCTCGAGCTTGGTGGCTTTGCGTGGACGGAGAAGGATAGGCAAAAGCAGATTGATAGAAGAGTTTGCAAGGCAGCGTAAAAACTGTAGATTTTTACCATTCTCTGGCTTAGTGCCATCAAGTACCACAACTGCTGATAGTGAGAGAGAAGAATTTGCAAGACAAATGTCAATGAATTTAGGTTTGCATCAAATTAAGGCGGATGATTGGGGTAATATGTTTTCTTACCTAGCTAAGGAAACTAAAAAGGGAAAAGTCGTCATACTCTTTGATGAAATTTCGTGGATTGGATCAAAAGACTCAACTTTTTTGGGCAAGCTTAAAAATGCATGGGATTTGGAATTTAAGAAGAATGCAGAGCTTATTATGGTTTTGTGCGGGTCAGTATCAACATGGATTGAAAAAAACATACTGGGGTCTACAGGATTTATGGGTAGATTCTCTCTGGTTTTGGATTTAGAAGAGCTTTCAATCGAAGAATCCACACAGTTCTTGGATCAAGTGGGATTTTGCAACTCTCCATACGAAAGATGCAAGATACTTGGAGTAACCGGAGGGGTACCTAGATATCTAGAAGAAATCAAAGGCAATAAATTAGCCGATGAAAATATCAAAGACTTATGCTTCAAACGTGGTGGGATATTATTCCGTGAATTCAAAGATATATTTTCAGATATATTCGGACATCGAAGTGAACTGTATGAAAAAATAGCACGCGCGCTTGTGGATGGAAGAAAAGAACTTAATGATATTGTAAAAGCAATTCATTTACAAAAAAGTGGCTATCTGAGTGGCTATCTGTCAGATTTAGTTATGTCAGGATTTTTTAAACGCGATTATGTTTGGAATATTACCGGCAAAACCAAGCCAAGACTGAGCTATTATAGACTGAGCGATAATTACTTAAGGTTTTATCTTCAATACATAGAGCCGAGCAAAAAAGAGATAGAAAACGGCAATTTTAATAATACGGCATTATCTACCATGCCGGCCTTCGACTCAATAATGGGATTGCAGTTTGAAAATTTAGTGCTATCTAACAAAAAAGCCATCATAAAGAAACTAAACATAAGCATGGAAGATGTGGCAAGTGACCATCCTTATTTTCAGAGACCACAGTTAAGGTCTAAGGGCTGTCAGATAGATTACTTGATCAAGTTAAAATCAAATATACTATATGTATGCGAAATTAAATTTTTAAGGAACGAGGTGGGTATTGGTGTGGTCAATGAAATGCAAGAGAAAATAAGTCGTCTTATTAGGCCGAAAGGCTTCAGCGTAATTCCGGTGCTAATACATATAAATGGTGTAAATGATAGTGTGATCAATAGTAACTATTTTCGTATAATAGATTTTAGCCAAATAATGAGTGGGATATAAGTTGTAATAAAATTCGCTCGTACAGTATGTTATCTTATTATACTGTATCATACCACAATTAGAGGGACTGGGATAAATAACAAATAGTTTTAAAAAGACAATACAATTGAAAACTTCACTTCAAGACTTAACTAAAACCTTACCACCAGATAAAATCAGAGAACTAGATATAGTTAAGGAGATCATCGTAAAAAGGTTCGAAAGGATTAAAGGTGAGCCTAAATTGGAAAAGATTATCCTATTTGGCTCATATGCTAGCGGTAAATGGGTTGAGGATAGATCCGTCAAAAACGGAAGAATCATCAGTGAGTATAGAAGCGACTTTGACATTCTAGTTGTTACCCAAAAAGGGATGAGTGAGAGCAACTGGCTAGATTTATGTATTGAGGATGAGATAGACAACCATAGTGAAATACAAAGAGAAGTAAACATCATTCACCACAACATCCATTTTCTCAATGAGCGAATTACAGAAAGCTATTACTTCTTTACTGACATAGCCCAAGAAGGGATATTACTCTATGGTAGTGGAAGGTACGAATTAGCTACGCCAGGTCCTGTTACCCCAGCTCTACAGGCTAGAAAGTCTCAAGAAGACTTAGACTACTGGATGGACAAGGGAAATAAATTTCTAAAAGGGTTTAGGTTCTATCTCAAGGAACAAGACTACAAAGAAGCAGCTTTCTTACTACATCAAGCTACCGAATCCTATTACGCAGGCATAATACTCGTGTTCACTGGATACAAACCCAAAGGCCACAATCTCAAGTGGCTCAATAACCAGGCTATTAGCATTGATATATGCTTTCGGGAGGTATTCCCTATGCAGAGCAAGGAAGAAAAGGATCTATTCCAGCTCTTAAAGAAAGCTTACATTGATGCAAGGTATAAGAAAGGCTACAGTATCAATATCAGTGAATTGAATTATCTTAGTGAAAGAGTCTGTATACTAGGTAAAATGGCTAAGGAAATATGTGAAGAAGAGATTAATCGCTTAAAAACAATGATCGATTAATCAATTAAATGTTAATCTTTACCCATTAAATTTTACATTGATACATCCATTTTTGGAGGGTTCTTTGATAAAGAGTTTGATAAAGCAACTAGGGATTTATTCGACTTCATAGAAGCTAACAACATAGAAATTATTGGGAAGATCATAATACTTGGTAAGTAAGCTTCTAGGGGGATTGGTGGAAAAGGAAAAGATTCTCCGGTAGGGTTATGAATGCTTATCTAGGTAAGCGAGCTTAGAATCGGATTCTATTTGGGTAGCACAATTATTCAAACAGCTTTTACGGGACAGCTAGAGGAATAGGGGCGCCCCCCCTATTTAGCGCTAAAAACGCAGGTTTTCGCCTTTTTTACGCTATATCTAGCTAATCCCATTTTTTATACGGGCAAACCTATATTATGTATGCATTTTGTAGACTCCCAATAGCTCAAATCCTTCTTTTTATACCTGTTAAGGCAGGTTGCACGTTGCATGCACTGTAGACAAAGTGCATACTCAGCCCCTCCCCCGAAGAGCAACCCCCTTTTTAATAGGGGCCAGTTCATTTTACAGCCTTTTTTTGCATGCTTTTTCTTCTCAAAATGCATGCATATGATGCACTTTGCATCCATATTCTAAAGCCACATTTTATAGGGCAATACTTTTATTACCAAGCTAGCAACCTGAGTAGGGGAGGGGTTTTTCCTACTATTGTACTTTGGGGTTTTAGCTTTGAGAGGGGTTTTGCCTACTATTGTATTTTGTGGTTTGAGCTCTGAGAGAGGTTTTGCTTACTATAGTAGCTGACTAGCTCTAATTGATGCATAAAAGGAGAGCAGTTATCTGCCCTCATTCCTATCTTATAGGCATGTGCCAATTGCTAAACTTGAAAATAAGCCGTAACTTTAAAGTAAAATCTAAATTATCATGCATCTAAGTATTCAAGACTTTATAACCATTTTAGGGCCTATCTTAACGCTCATGGGATTTATGTGGCATCATTTTAATAAGAGCATGGGTGAATTGAAAGTAGATATTAAGGATGTAAGATTTGATATTAAGAGAGTAGAAGAAAAATTAGGAGCTGATATTAAGAGAGTAGAAGAGAAACTAGGAGCTGATATTAAGGATGTAAGAGTTGATATTAAGCGAGTAGAAGAAAAGGTAGATGCTGTCAGAGACAGAGTAAGCCGGATCGAAGGACAGTTAGTTCCAGCTAAAGTGATTTCTTTCGAAGAGACAAGAAAACAACCAGCTGCTCGTCCTATCCATAGTAAAGCTACACAGGCTCATTAATCTAGTCTTCGGTAGTATTCCATCCCCGTTGAAATCTTCTTTTAAGTAGGAATAGTGCACATTGTAAAGCTAGGTCTTGTTCTTGGGTACTGACACGGGCATAGCTGAAGAGGTCGTTCATTTTCTTATTTATTATAAAATCGTTCCCAATATAACACTTTGATTTAAAAGACGGATAGAATATACAATAATAGGGGGTAAAGTGGTATTAATTTGATGTATCTCAGCAAAGGAGCCTTTGAAGATACACCTAGCATAGTTGATGCTTAACTAAAAAGTTACTTTCTTACTATTACTCAGGAAGGTATGGCTAAGCAGAGAAAATATCATATATTTAAAGAAATAATGCTTGAGACCTGATAAATATTCTGGTCTGAGGTTCTTACCACTGAGTGAATTTAACCTTTATTGCAGGTAACTTAGTCATTATAAGCTATGAAAATATTGTTAGATATACCCGATAATAAAGCATCTTCCTTGATGGTTTTACTAAATGACATCTCTTATATAAAATATAAAAGCGAAGCCTCTTACAGATGCCAAGGCTTTGTTGATAGAGTAAACCAAGGAAGCCATTGAAGAAATGAAATTAGTTATAGCCCATAAAAAGGAACAGGGCTTTTGCACGAAATTTTTTCTAATTAGGCAATAAGAAACAATAGGTTTAACAAGAGATTTATATAAACTGTAAAGTTTTTGATATAGATATTGAAACCTATTAAAGATGAGCATTTTAGAACTAATTCAAAACATTCCTGATCCACGTATGGAAGGGAAGGTTAAGCATAACTTAGGAACGATTTTATTTGTGGGTTTGTGTGGGGTTCTTTCCGGATGTGAAAGTTGGTCAGATATTGGAGAGCAGCTAAAACCAGGGTGGATTTTTTAGAAATATTTTATGGCGTATAAAATATCTACAGTGATCAACTTTATATGGATTAAAAAAGTTGCTATTATTTTACTATTTCATAACCCACCCTGGTTTTAGCTGCTCTCGGCTATAGGCTGGCTGAGGGCAGGAATAGTGAGCTGGTCAATTAAATCTTCTTTT
>CAZZEE010000080.1:0-6046 GCA_964652695.1 uncultured Cytophagales bacterium | reverse complement strand
ATAAAATATAAACTATCAGTTTAAGTAACTTTATCAAAGTAGCTGGTTTTTAATAGTTTGTAATTTTAATCCAAATAAAATTTGGTGTCATCCTAACTACCTGAACCCACCCATACCAACCCGTTCTAGATTATCAAAGAGGGTCTCTGCCAATGATACGGTGTAGGGTATAATGGTGAGCAGGCATAAAATAGATTTAAGCCGACCGAAAGTAGATTTAAGTTAATCTAAATAAATTAAATTTATCTAAAATAATTTTTAAACAGGCCTAATTAGTATTAATATTGTTGGGTACCATGTAGTCTAGTTATGTCACTCACTTATACAGAAGAAAACTATATCAAGGTTATTCATCAGCTTTCTAATGATGGGCAACAAACAGTAGGCACTAGCACATTGGCTAATCATTTACATACCAGTCCAGCGGCTATTACTGACATGATACAACGCATGCACCAGAAGGGATTGCTTACTTATCAAAAGTACCAGGGAGTAAATATGACCACATTGGGCAGGGAGAAAGCCATGCATATATTACGTAGACATAGGTTATGGGAGGTCTTTTTAGTCAAGAAATTGCAATTTAGTTGGGATGAAGTACAGGCTGTAGCCGAAGAGCTAGAGCATATTCAATCAGATATGCTCATACAACGGCTAGATGCCTATTTAGAGCACCCTGCGCATAGTCCTCATGGAGAGCCTATCCCTAATGCAATGGGGCAGATCAAATCACAATCTCAAGTTACATTAAGCCAATTGGAAGTTGGCCAAAGAGGTGTCCTAGTAGCTGTAAAAGATGATTCGGCTACGTTCTTACAATACCTCAACAAACGGAATATTTACTTAGGCGCTACCCTGCAGGTGTGTGATAAGGTAGCCTTTGATCAGTCGATGGATGTAAGTATTGATGGCAAAGAAAGTACCAACATATCTTTGAAGGTAATTGATAATCTGCTGGTAGTATGTTGATAGACCTATACCACGGACAGTCGCTCGGCTCCAGCCGAGTGACGAATAATGCATGTTTAATGAATGGGATGCGTGCAATAAATACATGTACAATGGCTAAAAAGTGTAAAGGAATTTGATTTATAATAAAAATAGTTGTCACTCGGCTGGAGCCGAGTGACTGACAAAAGCAATTCACAAAATGTTCATTCAAATGAATAAGAATAAGTGCAAGTATATATATCAATTAGCGACGATGCTGGTATTCTGGGTAGCTAGCGACAATACTTTTGTTTATGCAAAATCCCCGCTCAAAATAGTTGCCACTACTAGCATCATAGGAGATGCTATTCAAAACATTGTAGGAGATCAAGCGCACTTTATTAAACTAATGGGACCTGGCGTAGACCCCCATGCCTATAAGGCGACTCCCAAGAATATACAGGATTTAAGTCATGCAGATATCATCTTCTATAATGGATTACACCTAGAAGGAAAGATGGCCGATGTATTGGCTAACTTCAGCAAACGAAAGCCCGTCTATGCAGCTAGCCATGGCATAGATCCCAGTAAATACCTAGGTGACTCGAAATCTGTAGATGCCATAGACCCTCATATCTGGTTCGATATTTCGCTTTGGAGGCAGGCTGTAGCCTATATGAGTATGCAACTACAGCATATAGATCCATCCGCGGCTGCTTATTATCAAGAAAATACCAACAAGTACCTTCAAAGTTTAGATGACCTACATGAAGAGGTCAAAAAGTTGATCCACAAAATCCCGAAGGCCCAACGAGTTCTCATCACTGCCCATGATGCTTTTTCTTATTTTGGGAGAGCTTATGACATAGAAGTAAAGGGGTTACAAGGGATTTCTACAGTAGAAGAATGTGGTTTACGAGATATCACTAACCTGGTCGATTTCATTATCCAGCGCAAAATCAAGGCGATCTTTCCAGAGAACTCTGTTCCTAACAAGCCACTCCGAGCGGTGGTGGAAGGATGCCAAAAGAAAGGGCACGTGGTAGTGCTAGGTACCGAACTGTATTCCGATGCCTTAGCAGAAGAAGATACACCCGAAGGGACTTATATAGGAATGGTAATGAGTAATGTAACAACAATTGTAGAAGCGTTAAAATAAAGAGTATTGAGAGCAAGCTCTCAATACTTCCTTAAGGGTGTTTCAGGAGGAGCTCCTGACGCACCGCGCTTGAGACTACCTAGCTACTGAAAAATGAATAATTCAATCAATCAAGACCCCTTGTTAATCATACAAAATCTGTCGGTTTCGTATGCGCAGAAACCTGTTTTGTGGGATATTAACTTACAACTACCCCAGGGAAAAGTTATTGGGATTATTGGCCCGAATGGAGCTGGCAAATCCACGCTTATTAAATCCATGATGGGGCTTATACCTATCGACAGTGGTTCTATCGAAATATTTGGCAAGTCACTACAGGAAGTTAGAAAGCGGGTAAGCTATGTACCCCAACGAACTTCAGTGGATTGGGACTTTCCTGCCTCTGTATTTGACGTGGTGCTCATGGGTAGATATGCACATCTCGGCTTGTTTAAGCGACCTCGCCAGGTTGATAAGGAGATTACCATGCATGCCCTAGAGCAAGTGGAGATGCAGCACCTAGCCCAGCGCCAGATAGGTCAGCTTTCTGGAGGGCAACAGCAGCGTATCTTTATAGCCAGAGCCTTGGCACAAGAAGCGGACCTATATTTTATGGATGAACCTTTTGTAGGAGTAGACGTTGCTACAGAAAAATCAATCATCACTTTGCTACGCCAATTAGCATCCCAAGGCAAGTCCATTCTTGTTGTCCACCACGACTTACAAACAGCTCCCCAGTATTTTGATTGGGTTGTGTTGCTTAATATGCGGCTGGTAGGGGTAGGGACTGTCCAAGATATGCTACAACCTGAACTACTACAAGCCACCTATGGAGGTAGATTAACCATGCTAACCCAGGTAGGAAATTTGATGAAAAATATAGAATTTCCCGGGAAAGAGGAAATAGTATAATAACTAATAAATAAAAAGATTAAACAGCTACTTTTATGTCGTATAAGCATCTTTACAAATATCATCAATTATTAGAGCAAATACTCATCTGTTTGTTAGCCTTCCAGCTAGCCCAGTGTCAGCAATGTAGTAACCCAACAGGTAAATCAAAGCCAACGCAGCAACCACTACATAGCCCAACAGATAAATCAAAGCCAACGCAGCAGCCACTATACCAAAAACCCAATGATCCCTTGCCAATTAACAAGCTGGACGAGAAGATTGTTGCAGGTATTAAAAATGCTGATTTGAAGAAAGCCATTAAGGACCTACAGGAAGGAAAACAAATCAATCTATCTCAAGAAAAGTATACGCTAACTCCAACACTTATCACGCTAGCCGTAAGAGAGGCTAGCAATCAGGTTCCAATTCTTGAGTACTTGTTGAGCTACTACCAAAATTCTAAGGAAGATCTTAAACAAAAGATTAACCAGACTGATTCTCTTAACCAAACAGCTTTACGAGTGGCCATCAAGACTAACCAACCAGAAGTAGTCAAATTACTCTTAGAAAATCATGCTGACCCCTATCATGGAGAGAATAGTGAAAGCTATGTATCTGCCATCACTTTAGTTATTATGAATCCTTTTAACGAAATGATCAAGTATCCAAATTTAGATATATTGAAGCTTCTAGTTAGACAAGATAATTGCAATTTACCATGTAACAGTGATGGAGAGACCCCACTACAACTAGCTATCTACTATATAGATAAAGACACCATAGAGTATCTGTTAACTATTGGTGCTGATCCATTTGTAGCTGGTTCTAAAAAGCATCCAGCGTCACCTATTTTAAAAGCCATGAAAAGTGGTAGATTAGATATTATTAGGCTATTCTTTGAAAAAGGAAAGGTTAATTGCAATACCGTGTTGGATACAGCAACTGAACAAACCCCACTACACATAGCTGTATGGCAATATGTGCTATCTAGACATGATCAAGAAAGCAAAAAAGAACTGAGGGGTATTATAGAGTATCTCCTAGGTATTGGCGCTGACAAAGACAAAAAAGATAAAGCTGGTAAGAAACCAGCAGATTATGCGACTAGGAGTATAAAAGATCTAATAAATAACTTTAAAAAGCAATAAATAAAACTCAACAACAAATTAATAGGGTATATAAGTAGATTAATCATGTTAACCCAGGTAGGAAATTTGATGAAAAATATAGAATTTCCAGGGAAAGAAGAAATAGTATAATAACCAATAAGTAAAAATATTAAACAGTTACCTTTATGTCGTATAAACATCCTTACAAATACCACCAATTATTAGCACAAATACTCATCTGTTTGTTAGCCTTCCAGCTAGCCCAGTGTCAGCAATGTAGCAATCCAGTAAGTAAACCAAAGCCAGATGTTCAGTTAGATGATAAAGAAGTCGCAGCGATTAAGGACGATTTTTTACGAGCCGTGATCAAGGACCTACAAGCTGGAAAAGCAGTAGATATAGCCAAGCAGGCTCCTACTGACGTTCATAACTACTAACATTATCCCTGCCCACCACTATGGATATATTAAAATTCTTTACCTTAGCCGACCCTAACATCCGCTCTGTAGTCATAGGAACCATCTTGCTGACTAGTAGTTCGGCAGTAGTAGGTACCTTTGCCTTGTTAAAAAAGAAAGCTTTGTTGGGAGATGCCACAGCCCATGCTGTTTTCCCAGGGATATGCTTGGCTTTTATGATAACAGGTGCTAAGCATCCTGTCTACCTGACTATAGGTGCCTTTATAACGGGTTGGATAGCCCTGCTGCTCATAGATATTTTAACCAAATATTCCAAAATCAAAGAAGACATCGCCACAACCTTACTACTTTCCGTCACCTTTGGCTTTGGCAGCCTTTTACTATCTATCATCCAAAATTCAGCCAATGCAGCCCAGATAGGGCTCAACAACTACTTATTTGGAAAAGCAGCTGCCTTATTAAGTGAAGATTTATTGGTCCTGGGCATACTGAGCATCGTTATCTTGTTGGTCATTATCAGCTTTTTTAAGGAATTTAGCTTAATTGCATTTGATAAGTCCTTTGCCACCTCTATTCATCTACCCGTAACACTGCTAGAATTTATCTTTACTAGCCTCATTGTCCTTTCCATTGTCATTGGTATACGGGCAGTAGGGATTGTCCTCATGGCAGCCATGCTGATTACGCCGGCGGCGGCGGCTCGCTTTTGGACAGACCGGTTAACGGTTATGATATTCCTAGCTGCCTTGTTTGGAGCTGTTGCCGGATTATTGGGTAGCTTCATCTCCTATATCCTTCCAGGCATGCCTACAGGCCCTTGGATTGTGCTAGTAGTGAGTATGATAGCCTATATCTCTTTTCTTTTCTCCCCACATAAAGGGTTAATAGCTAAAAGGTTACGTCACTACCGCCATCAACAAAAGATCTTATCTGAAAACATTCTCAAGCTTTTTTATGAGATAGGTGAACAAAAAGGCGATTTTTTCGATACGAGCAATTTAGATGAGGTATTAGGCCATCGGCCTATGCCACCTGCTAAGTTGCGGCAAGGTCTTAGGATGCTAACGAGATGCAGCTTGGTTTATCACAAGGATGGGAAATGGCGACTTACTGGTGCAGGTAAAAATGAAGGGGAACGTATTACGCAACAACATCGCTTGTGGGAACTTTATTTAGTTAAATATTTACAAGAAAATCCAATAGCTACCCATGAAAATGCTGAATTGATAGAGCATGTACTTACCCCAGCAATGGTCAAGGAGCTGCAGGCTTTACTGAAGGGTAATCAGACAGTGAACCCATGAAATAGCCTTCTTGGGTAACCTACCTCTTTTGCTCTCTAGATATGCCAGCAATTTGTTGATCATGCAGCCCTCGCAATGGTGTTAAAATACGTATACGTTCACGCTCTATATTACCAAACAAAAGATCCGCCTTTGGAAAAATGGCGTAAAAAAATGAGCAGCGTGCCTTGGGAAGAGAACTAGGATAGTGGGTTGGCTTTGCAGCTTTAGTTCGGCCTAAACAAAACGGTGGCAGGAAGCACTTCCTGCCAC
>CAZZEE010000079.1:0-6099 GCA_964652695.1 uncultured Cytophagales bacterium | reverse complement strand
GAACGACCAAGATATAACTAGTCAGGGAACACAAATCCTACATGTAACAGGTAAGTTCACTAACCAAGGGACAGTTAAATCCAAGTACAAGCAAACGATTATTGCCAATAGCCTCTATAATAGCGATACTATTCAATCAGAAGTAGGAAGCAGCACCTTACAAATTACCCAGCAGCTTGAGAATACAGGTAAGATCAGGTCCCACCAAGCACAAGAAATTGAAGCTGCCACATTGACCAACCGAGGTGAGATAGCCAGTGAAGGAGGGGCTTTAACCATTACGCTGGAACAAGATCTCCACAACGAAGCAACGTTACATGCCCCTACGGACCTGACCATCAAGGCTGCTTCACTCATCAATACCCATCAAATCTATGCAGGAGGTACAGGAAAAATAACCCTTGCAGCGCAACTAACGAATCATGCTGCCATTACAGCTAGCCAAGACCTAGCCATACAAGCAGCGGAAGTGCGCAATAGCGGAGAGATTCAAAGTAAAGAAGGCGCCCTAACCCTGATCGCCCACCGCCAGTTGACCAATAACAAGCTGATCATCAGCCAAAAAGACCTAACCCTTCAGACGCCTATACTGCTTAACCAAGCTAATGGGAAGCTACACACCAACCAGGTTTTACACCTCAACAAGCTAAGCGAGCTGACCAACGCAGGAAAAGTAACTGCTACAACCATCCAGCAAACTGGTAACCCTGTGCTGGAGAATCAGGGGATGATACAAACAACAGCAGACCTTGACTTAAGCCTTGAAAGTCTCCAAAACACAGGAACCCTACAGTCTGATCGAAGCAGCGTAACTATCCATAGCAAACAAGAGATAACCCAAGGAAAAGGTGCCTTGTTACATGGTCAGCAAGGTGTGACCCTGATTGCGGACGGAGCCATCACCAATGAAGGTGTGTTGCAAGCTGAAGAGGGGGAGCTAATTATGACAGCAGCCAGTCTCACCAATAAGGACAAGCTACTAGCACCTACTATCTTGCTCACAGCCACGCAAGGGCCGCTGATTAACTACGAGGCTATTAACAGTAAAACAGGTAGTATTACCTTGAAAGCCAAGGATCGTTTGACCAACCAAGGTCAGGTGATCGCCCATCAAGACCTGTTCGTAGAAGCAAGTGAGGTAGAGAACCATCAAACCATGCAAGCCACAGAAGGCAAAGCAACCTTTCAGCTTACTAACAAACTGGCCAACCAGCCAGCTGCTAAGATTGCTAGTGCAAAAGAGATGACCTTACAAGTCCCTGAGGTTATCAACCAGGGAAATATCACTTCCGGCGCTGCTTTCAACCTAACAGTTAATAACCTATTGAATCACCAAGAAGGGCTTATCCAAGCTAGCCATTGGAAGTCACAACCCTTTCAGCAGATTACCAATGCAGGGACAATCAAAATCTTTCACGATATCGACCTAGTTACCGACAAACTGGTCAATACAGGCAGCCTAACTAGCCAGCAAGGAGGGATAAAGCTACATGTCCATCAAGACCTGGAAAACGAGCAAGAAATCATGAGCCAGGGAGCCCAAGACCTGGTAGTAAAAGGTAAGTTAACCAATACAGGCAGCCTAAAGGGAGCAACATTAAAGTTGCAAGTCCACCAAGACTTGATCAATGAAAAAGATATCTTGAGTCCAGGTAAGGTGGAGTTACAAGTAACAGGCAAGCTAAGTAATAGTGGCAAGATCCAAGGAGATCAAGGACAGACCATCACAGCAGGGGAGCTAGAGAACAAACAAGAGATACGTTCACTGGGCATATTGACCATCACGACTAAGCAACACACCCACAATACGGGAATCATCCAAGCAGGAGAGCGAGTCGAACTACAAAGTGACACATTAACCAACACCAGCACAGGTCTCATCAAGTCAGCTGCCGATAGCCACCTTACTACCCAAGGAAAAACAGAGAACCATGGCAAGGTTGAGAGTAAGCAAGACATAATACTTACCAGTAAAGCAGGAACCATCAGTAATGAAGGCACCCTCCATGCCGAACAAGAAGCCAAGCTAACAGCCAAGGAGGGTATTACCAACAGCGGCGCTCTCATGGGGCAAAAGCTGACAGTGCAATCTATCTCCAGTCAGTTTACCAACAACGGTACCCTCATGGGAAAAAAGCTGACCGTGAAGACCCTCTCCGGTCTATTTACCAACGGCGGTACGCTGCGGCCCGTTAATGAGCTAACGATCCAAGCCAAAGATATCCTGAATAATCAAGAGATCAGCTCCGAGGAAGCTACATTGGAGCTGACAGCAACCCATCAAATCACCAATAAAGAACCCATTACAAGTAAAAAAGGCACCGTTCAATTCAAGAGCCAGCAGGTAGACAATCACAGCGAAATAGCCAGCGAAAGCCAGCTTACTATAGATACCCGCCAACTGACCAACCATGAGGGAGCAGCGCTTATAAGCCACCAAAAACTAACCTTGCAAGACATTGAGCATGTGGATAATGCAGGAAAAATATATGCTAGCAGCTTGGTTCATACAGGAGTTCCTGTATTTATCAACCAAGCCAAGGGCGAGATACAAACCCACAACACGACCACCCTCAACACCCAAAACTTTACCAACAAAGGAACTATTACAGTTGCCAAAGGAGATCTCACCATCCAATCCAAAAAAGATATCACCCAAGAAAAAGGCAAGCTGACGGCCCAGCAAGGCAATATTACCCTACAAGCGCTAACAGGCAATTTGACCAACCAAGGAGACATTACCAGCAGTAAAGACATCCAAGTAAAGATCGGAAAGACCTTCCAGAACAATGCCTTACTAGGAGCGAAGAACGATCTGACGATCCAAGCCCATACCCTCCACAACGCAGGTGAGATCAAGGCAACTGGAGCAACCACCCTTACCTTGCAAGACAAGCTACACAATAAGAATCAGCTAACTAGTGGCGATAACCTCACGATCAAACAAGGAAAAGCTTCCTTAGTATTGTTAAACGAAGGGACACTAGCAAGCGGGTCCACCCTGGAAGTTCATGCACGCACACTCACTAATCAAGCTCAAGGCACGCTGCAAGCCAAGTTTGTTAAGATAGAAGTGACAGATGACCTAGTAAACACCAAAGACATTCAAGCAGCAGAGACACTTACCATCACAGCAGGCAAGTTGACCAATAGCGGGGAGGTGGGCGCTAACCAAGTACTGGATATAACTATTCAGCAAGGAGATCTAGATAATAGCGGGACTCTTGCTAGCAGCCGCAACAAGGTGAAGTTAGTCATAGAAAGAGGAAGCCTGAACAATACCCACCAGCTCATGAGTCACGAACATTTGGAGATTCGTGTAGCCAGGGCATTACAGAATAAGGGGAACGTCACTGCTGCTGGACGGTTACTCACCATCACGGCTCCTTCTGTGAATAACAGTGGAGACATCTCCAGTAAAGGGAAGGCTAGCTTCACCACCGTGGGTGACTTCACCAATAACGGCACCATCGGAAGCTGGGATAATCTCACCTTGACAATATCCAAGAAGCTTGATAACCAACAAGCAGGTAAAATAACCACGATAACAGGAAGCCTGACCCTCACCGCCCAAGAAATCAACAATAAAGGAGCCATCAACGCAGCAAAGGCTGCATCCACCCTCATAGCTAAGGAAGGTATCTTTTATAACGATGGCACCATCCAAGCAAGGGGGACGTTAACTATCCAGGCAGCTGATCGTATAGAAAACAGAGGAGAAGTGCTAGCTGAGCAAGACCTATTGCTAGTTGCTCCTATTATCCAGCACTACAATCAACTACAAAGCAATTACGGCAATCTGACCCTCGATGCTAGCCAAAAAATAGAGAACAGTGGCAAGCTAGTGAGTTTTAAAGAGCTGCAACTAAAAACAGCCAAGCTCATCAACCAGGCTGACCTAGGTAGTGATAAGGATCTAACGCTTCATATACCAACAATAGAAAATACCAAACGAATATCTGCCAAAGGAAAGCTGGATCTGCATGTGACCACCCTCACCAACCGAGGAGAGATCCTAGGGGGGCAAGGAAATAACCTCATTGAAGTCACCAAATTACTGACCAACTACAACAAGATAGCTACAGCAGGGCCGTTGACTATTCGAGCTCCGCAAGCAGACCTCGTCAATCACCATGAGCTGACAGCCAATGAGCAACTGACCATAGAAGCCAGTAACCTGAGCAATACCCATTTGATACAAGGTGGTCTCTTTACTAAACTCATCCTCACAGGAGAAATACTCAATAGGGGAATGATAGCCAGTGTCCAAGATTTGGATATCCAAGCCGATCGAATAAGTGATACAATATTATCTATCGGATGGTTTGGCTTCACTGTTCAGCAAGCAACTAAAGAGGACACCTATCGATCTTCCAAACTATGTGCTGGACGTTGCCCACATGAAAGGCTTTGAGGAATATGTTCATATGGCCAGGGAGCCACTGAAGTATGCACGTACCATCCTGGCCATTGGCATTATCACCCTCCAAGCGGGAGAACTGCGGGGAAATGATATCCTGGCAGGAAAAGGTGATGAGATTGCTGCTAGTAAGATCACACTGACCAAGAATCAAGAGATACAACAAAGGAATGTAATCAGCAGTGCAGGGAACCTAACCTGGAACCTTCGAGCAGGCCAGGAGCTACATAACCACAGCAAGATCTTGGCTAATGGAACCCTTACCATCCAAGGTGATGGGGAGATACATAACCAAGGAAATGGGCTTATACAAGGCGGTATAGCACGCGTAGAATTTAACAAAGAGGGTTATGGTGGTCAGCGCATTGTCAATGAAGGTACCTTGATGGGCTTGCAGGAGCTACACCTCACTGTACCCAGGGGGGGCGTGGTGAACAAGGCCAAGTTACAAGCAGGGACGCTACTTCATGTCAATACAGGTGAATTCTATAACAACCTCGGAGCTGCTACCTTATCAGGAGGAGGCATGACCCTACAAGCCAGGCGGATCAAGAACGACCAGGGGGAGATCTTTGCTGGGGGCGACATGATTTTAGAAGGACCAAATGGGGAAGCTGCAGAAGAGGTTATCAATCTTACAGGTGATAAGCAAGCTCGGATAGAGGCGATGGGAGATATAACCATCAGGGCAAAGAAGTTGAAGAATGAGGGGAAAGTAACCAGCTGGGATTATGATATAAGAACCGATGATAATCTCCGTATTAATCAAGGTCCTTATGCTGAGTCTAATTGGGAGGAAGTTAGTACGACTTATGGTATATATCTGTTTAGTTCTGGCAGAATGCATGGTAATACAGACTATAATTTTTACGAAATAGAAAGGAGGGAGCCTATTTCAAGAGTACGCACAAGCCTTGCTCATATTAATGCGAAAGGTAATCTAAACCTTGTAGGTATAAAAGAAGTAGATAATTATGGCGGTACACTAACAGCTGATAATGAATTATCCATTACTAATGGAATTTCCTCTTCATTTGAAGTACCCTTATCTACAGGGGATAATACGATTAATGGTACCCATATAAAAAATATTACCCCAAGTAAGCCAGTTTATATAAGTGATGCTCATAAGTATGACAAGAGTTGGAAGAAATTTACGTTTAGTTTATGGAGGGTATATCGTAAATCAGAGACATTTACAATTGAATCAGAAGACAAAGCTCTTATTGGAGGAGGTTCCGAAACAACTATTGAAGGAACAAGTTTAGAAAACGGTATCAAAGTACCTGAAGGAGAAGTAGCTGCCTGTGCAAATCCAAATATAGAAGGCAATGGCCTATTAAAGTTCGACGACTCCCAGCTACCAGAAGGGAAACATGGACTTTTCGTTGTAGAGGTAGATCCCAATGTCCCGGTAGATAACAACCAGGTAGCACCCCCCCAAATACAAGCCAGCCAAGTAGAGGAGCTGTCTACCTTGGCACAAAATGGATTTACCCCAATTAAAATTCAAGTAGACCAAGAGTTAGCCAAGGAATTGGCTCCTGCCCATTATACGGCAGAAGATATCCAACAAGCTATTGCCCCTTATACACCAACCGTATCTACAGAAGCATTAGAAAAAATAGCTACCCAGGAGCCTCCTGCACTGGATAAGGAACAAACCAATATCCTTCTTC
>CAZZEE010000078.1:0-6120 GCA_964652695.1 uncultured Cytophagales bacterium | reverse complement strand
ATTTATATACTTACCAGAAATGCAAATATAAACTAACAATCAGAAACAATAAATATATTTTGCTATTTTAATATTTTGTATTTGTGGAGTATAAAAATTTGTGACATATAAAAAATATGAACCACACCCGAAGTACTCCCACACCTGCAAATTCTCCTCGACTACTGCACATTATGTAGTAATTAAATGAGGAGTCTGGGATATCCCAGACTCCATCACAAAGTTTCAGGAGTTCACTCCTAAGACCAGTTCCTCCACCACCTAGGCGTTTCCAATACTTATCATAGAAGAATAGCGGTATAATAGTTTGTTTTGGATATTTTTGTAGGGCTATTTTTCAGACTTATATGAAAAACATCAGAAACTTTTGCATCATTGCACATATCGACCATGGAAAGAGCACGCTGGCAGACCGGCTGCTGGAAACCACCAATACACTGTCTGGTAAGGCAGTACATGACCAGGTATTAGATAATATGGATCTGGAGCGCGAGCGTGGTATCACCATCAAAAGTCATGCTATCCAGATGCGCTATGGTTTTAAAGGTGAGAACTACATCCTCAACCTGATAGATACCCCTGGGCACGTTGACTTCTCTTATGAAGTATCACGCTCCATAGCAGCCTGCGAAGGAGCATTGCTCGTCATAGATGCTTCCCAAGGTATTGAAGCACAAACGATCTCCAACCTTTACCTGGCCCTCGAACATGATTTAACCGTCATCCCTGTATTAAACAAAATAGACCTCCCCACTGCAATGCCAGAAGAGGTGAAAGATCAGATTGTAGATCTATTGGGATGTGATAGGTCAGCAATCATCTCAGCCAGCGCCAAGCAGGGGATTGGCATAGACGAGATTTTAGAGGCTATCCTTGAACGGATCCCCGCTCCTACTGGCGTAGAAGATGCCCCCTTGCAAGCGATGATCTTCGACTCTGTCTACAATCCCTTCAAAGGGGTGGAGGTATACTTTCGGATATTCAATGGCACCATGCAGCAAGGCGACCAAGTTAAATTCGTCAATACCGGCAAGTCTTACGAAGCCGATGAGATTGGTGTACTCCGGCTAGAACAGGTTCCTCAACAGTCCCTCAGTGCTGGGTATGTAGGATACCTCGTTTCTGGTATTAAAAATGCGCGAGAAGTCAAGGTAGGAGACACGATCACCCATGTCAATAATCCATGCAAGGAAGCTATCAAAGGATTTGAAGATGTAAAGCCCATGGTTTTTGCAGGCGTATACCCGGTTGATAGTAATGAATATGAAGAACTACGTACAGCCATCGAGAAGCTACAGCTCAACGATGCCTCGCTCGTATGGACACATGAGAGCTCCGCTGCTTTAGGTATCGGCTTCCGGTGTGGCTTCCTAGGTATGCTGCACATGGAAATTGTCCAAGAGCGCTTGGAGCGTGAATTTGACATGACGGTAATTACGACAGTACCTTCTGTGAAGTTCCATGTTATTGACAAGCAAGGCAACCTCATTGAGGTTAACGCCCCTTCTGAATTACCAGAGCCTAATCTGATTGATGAAATACAAGAGCCATTTATACGGGCTCAGATTATTACCAAGCCAGAATTTATTGGTAATATCATTAAACTTTGTGTGGATAAACGTGGATTCCTACAAAATCAAACTTATCTAACCACTGAACGTGTAGAGCTAACCTTTAAGATGCCTTTAGCAGAGGTAGTCTTTGATTTTTTTGATAAACTAAAAACAATCTCTAAGGGCTATGCTTCGCTAGACTATGAGCTAATAGGTTTTGAGCCCTCTAAGCTCGTTAAACTAGATATCCTTCTCAAGGACGAGAAGATAGATGCTCTTTCTGCTATTGTACATCGCGACAAAGCTTATGACTTGGGCAAAAAGCTGTGTGCTAAGCTCAAAGAGCTGCTCCCACGTCAGATGTTCGATATACCCATACAGGCTGCCATTGGGACGAAGATCATTGCTCGTGAAACAATTAAAGCCATGCGGAAGAACGTTATTGCTAAATGCTATGGAGGGGACATATCCCGCAAAAAGAAACTGCTTGAAAAACAAAAGAAAGGCAAGAAGCGTATGCGTCAGATTGGTTCTGTGGAAGTACCACAAGAGGCTTTCCTAGCGGTCCTGAAACTAGACTAAATTAGCAGCCCCTCCCCAAAACGTTATTGCCAGGCCCATAGGGACATGGTATCCCAGAAACCAGTCCCTCAGTCCCTACGTATACCAATACCCTACTCGCTTCATACTGCCTCCAAGCAACTTTACTAACCTTAACACAAGGAATTATCCTCCAAATTTCATATTATACTATAAAAGAGACCTATATAACCCTACCAATCTACCAAGCAACATATCCTATCATGAAGAAGTGGAACACATTTATAGGCTTCTTACTGATTAGTGTTTTTATCAGTAGCTGTGGTAATGAGAAAGATAATACTCCTCCAGTTACAACCGAAGAGAACAAAACACTCCATCCCCACCCAAAAGATGTATCGCCTAATGAAAAAAAACTTACTAAACCAAAAGAAGAAGCCCAGCAAAAAGAACCCCGACAAGAACAAATCGAACATCTGTCTAAGCAAGAACACCCGACAATGGTTAATGAGCCAGAGAAAAAAAACCAAACAACTGCTGACAATGAAGAAACTAAAGCCACCCCTCCAATAAATGAGAAAGCTATTCAGCAGCAAGCATTAGCGCAGCAAGAACAGCAGTTACTAGAAAAGTTAAGACCACTTATCAAAGATGAAGCCTGGAAAACTGTGAAAGAACGCTTTGAAACCGCTAAAGGCGACCTGACAGCAGTTAATACAAACATTCAGCTAATCACACAAATACTAGATAATTTCAAACCACTTTATAGAGACTTGCCAAAAATGGATATAAAAGGTAACAAAGAAGACACAGAAGAGGAAGAAGATATGGAAGAATATGAAGAAGAAGATTTTTGTCCCCGAATAGGAGATTTACACCTATATGTTAATGCCTTAAACAACTTTACTGGAATTAAGATCGAGGAAAGCCTTATTAAGTTTCTCAATCAATTGGATTTAAAGAAACCCAATCCATTATGTGGCAAAAAGCTAGAAAAAAAGTATGATGAACTACAAGTAGCAAGCAAACTACGTGAACTTCTAGAGAATCCTACCTACATGCACCCTTTCAAACAAGTTAATGAGAAGATACTAGCCGTCTATCAAAACCTTCAACAACAAGCAATCCTCAACCAAACAATCCCATAAATGTGGGTGGTATGGGGAGTTAACTTCCCATACCATAAAAATATACCGCGCGACCTCATAAATGGATATTTCTGGCTAACGTAGGTAGTAGAACAGCAAACTACTTATCTTTGCCCCACTAAACCTACAAACCGACCTATATGCCTACTCTTTTAGATGGTAAACATGTAGCTAAGCTTATACGACACTCCCTAGCAGAACAAGTAGCTACTTTATTATCTCAGGGTCAATCAACTCCTCACCTAGCTATTATCTTAGTAGGCCACGATCCAGCTAGCCATACGTACGTGCGTCACAAACTCAAAGCTTGTCAAGAAGTAGGTATAGAAACTACTTTACTCTCCCAAACAGCCGATACGCAACAGGACAGCCTTCTTCAACTTATTCAACACTTAAATGAAGATTCTACTATTCATGGTATCATTGTGCAACTCCCCCTCCCCCAGCATATAGCTGCTAGAGAAATAATTGAGGCTATCGATCCGCACAAAGATGTAGATGGATTACATCCTTTAAATTATGGAAAGATGGCTTATCAACTACCTAGTCACACGCCTGCCACACCACTTGGTATTTTCATGTTACTAAAACATTACCAAATTGAAACAGCTGGAAAACATTGTGTGATTGTAGGGAGAGGGCCTACAGTAGGTGCACCACTAAGTATACTCATGAGCAGAGATGCATATCCCGGCAATGCCACCGTCACCCTGTGCCATAGCCATACCCATGATTTAGCCTCACTAACTAGACAGGCAGATATACTAGTAGCAGCTGTAGGAAAGCCAGGGCTCATTACAGCAGATATGGTACAACCGGGTGCCACCGTCATCGATGTGGGTATTATAAGGGTACCTGACCCTACCAAAAAATCGGGATATAGGCTACAAGGAGATGTAGACTTTGCAACAGTAAGTCCGCTTTGTGAATATATTACGCCTGTCCCTGGCGGCATAGGGCCCATGACTATAGCCGCACTCCTGGAAAATACTTTACGTGCAGCCACTAACCAGGTTTATGTATAACCTCTTAAAAGAAATTTGTACCTGACCAAGTCTATAAGTTCTCTTAGCCTTACAAGAGGTAGCATATAGGTACCAGGAATAATCCCTCACATCTATAACTTATATTATTCTCACAACTTACATAACAGGCTACATTTTTTATGCTATAGCAACACTTATAGAGCTAGTTCCTGGCAAACGTATTACTAGGATTATAGCTTATTAAAAATTTTAGGATTGTTGTTATTGCTTATTATATATGTATATATCCTCTATTTTGCAGATATATTTAAAACTTATTAAAATTAGTAAGCACCTACCTGAGAAGTTTGAGCATTGCTACTAGGAAAAAGGGTTGGCCATGATACAACAACTACCCGTAACTATTACAGGAAACCAACCTTCCATATGGCAACTAGATGTGCCTTTACCTTATTTCCCATCTTTAAAAAATAACTTACAAACACAGGTTTGTATTATTGGCAGCGGCATTGCAGGGCTTACAATAGCTTATTTATTAGCTCATGAAATATGGATGTAATAGTGCTAGAAGGACAATACATAGGTAGTGGTGAAACTGGCCGATCAACAGCTCATTTAATGAGTTATTTTGATGATCATTATCAAGTGATTGAGCAAATCCATGAAACTACAACCTCACGTGAAGTTGCCCAAAGCTATTGATTGTATTCAAAATATTGTTGAGGAAGAGCAAATAGCATGTGGCTTTGAAAGATTAGATGGTTATTTATTTATGCCGCCAGGAAGTTCCCCAGCGTTTCTTCAACCCGAATTAGAAGCTGCTCAACGTGCAGGATTAAATACTAGACTTCTTTCGAAACTCTATAATATTAGATATTAATAGTCGGTAGCCCTTTCCCAGGTTGATAGCAACTTCACCAATGCTGTCATCCCGCGAAGGCCTGGTATCCAGTGAGCGTGGGGCTGAGAGTTGGCCAGGTTTCGAAAGAAATCTACTGTTGAGTGGATGAAACAAGTACTTATTTCTAGCCTCCATCAAAGTCCTTTCTTACGCTTTTCAAATCAAGGTCATCCATCCTGTTAAATATCTCATTCAACTTGGATCACCCCTGCCATGGATCACGTTATAATCGATTTGGCAAGGTAATTAACGGCCCATCTACGCATGATCTACAACCTATTACAGGACAGAATTAGTTACTTCAACTGATATTGAAAAAACGGTTAGTAGCAGTTTAAGTTAAAATATCATTAGACCTTCTGCGAAACGATTTTAAGGTAGAAAAAAGTGGCCATAAGAGGCTATAATAAGCATATTTTCTGTGCCATATTTACTTTCGCAGCGGGTCTATTTATGTAGGTTATTCTACCAAATGACTATGCCCCACATCCATACTTGCATGCCTAACTTTTATATTTCTTTATTAGACAAATAAGCAAAATAGGTGTATATTATGGTTAAGAGCTACTTTATAAGTCCTTTATCACCATGCATCTACCCCAAGGATTAAAAAATAATTACTTGCCCCAATTAACCATAAAACTTACCGTTATATGTATGCTATGGAGCATTTCTTCTTGCGGGTCTGGCACTCAGGGCGAGGTAAATAAAGAAAGCACAGCACCTGGGCATGAAAAACCGATTTATCAGCTTAATTGGATAGGTATACAAGATGATCAGCAGGTCTCTTTAGGTAAACATGACCCATTTAAGTTTACCCTACACAACCTAGGGGCTCCCACCAACACAGATGACCTCGTCATGAAGCTTACTAATACAAAAAACTTTACTTTCAAGCTAGGCCAGCAAGAAGGAAGCAATATTTCAGCTACTTTAACAGCTATACTAAAACACTTTTAATTAGGTTATTAATTAGGATATTAACAAGAATT
>CAZZEE010000077.1:0-6120 GCA_964652695.1 uncultured Cytophagales bacterium | reverse complement strand
CCCGGGGTGTGCGGTGGAGATCATATCTTGCAGATATGAGTACACATATATTAAAGAGTCATAATAAGACATTATTGTTATATCATTTGGTATTTCCAGTAAAATATCGGAAGAAAGTATTTACCCCGGAGGTGATAGAGACATTAAAGGAAGTGTGTGTAGGAATAACAGAGCGTTATGAGATTGATTTTATAGAAATAGGGGCAGATGAAGATCATGTACATTTTTTAACACAAGGGATTCCGGTTCAAAGTGTTGAAGAACAAGCCCGGATCATAAAAAGCATAACGGCGAAAGAGATATTTAGAAGGCACCCAGAAATAAAGGTTAAGTTATGGGGAGGAAAGTTCTGGACGAGTGGATATTATGCCAATACAGTAGGGCAGTATGGGAATGAAAGCGTAGTACGTAAATATGTTCAAAATCAAGGTAAGGAATATGAAAAAATATACGGTAAACAATTGAGCTTATTTTAAAGCCACATAGTTATAGGTTCGATATACCTCGGGGCAGAGCCCCGAGGTTGTTGATTCAATAATAAATCTACTATTGACCAATTCTTACAATTTCTACTCCACCATAGATTTAGATATTTGAAAGGTAGGGAGGAAGGCATCAAGCATGCCTTAGGATTAAGCCAAGCACAAGCAAATGATGCATCTGCTTCTAGCTTATACGTATTTCCTACTGACAAGGGTTTGTTTAATTATTTCATAAACCCTAAGTACAAGGATTTTGAAAAAGCAAATCGCATTATCATCATCAATAGGTTCGAGCTATTGAATCTTTTAATCAAGGAAGCCTTTGCATTATCTTCTCCCAGCGAACTAAGTGCCAAGACAATCAAGCTATTGCGTGCTTCTGTACAATTACATGATATGATAACTGGCAAACGAGAAGATTTAGGTCATCCTGATGAAGCAGGAGGGTATTATGCTATTTTAAAACCGCTTGTACTAGATAATAGTGATGTAAATCATGAATCATACAAAGAACTAAGAAAGCTTTTACAGGTGGAAGATATCAAGGAAAAAGTTGAACCGACTGAAAGTCCAAACCTAACAACGCTCATGATATTGGCTAAAAGCATAGAAACAAAAAATTTACTCCAAAAAGCTTTAGATCGTAGAGTCCTTAATCTAATTCTCGATAAGATCAGGAAAGATATCGACCTTGAGGTCTACGAAGCACATTTTGAAACTACAGAAGAAACCATCCTCCTAAAAAATATGTGGTGTTTGTCTGAAAATATGCCCTCTATAAAGACTAACATGACAGCTCATCAAATGGGTACATGGCCTTATGATTTAGTATATCCAGGTTTTTTAACGAGATCCAGCAATAAAGAACAAAAAAAAGATATCCACTTAGATTTTTATGGTGGTAGTAATCTACAACAAACAAAAGTAGGTAGAAGCAAAAAAGAAAATGGAAAAACCAACTCAAAAGATAAAGTTAAAAAGAAGAATGACAGTAGTAATCATGAAACCAATAATATTACTCAACTAGGCAAAGAAAAAGTAGAAAAAAGCCATAAAAAGGAGCTAAATAAAGAAGGAAAAGAAGAAGCTAGTACAATAGAACCAAGGCAACAAAACTTTGATGAGATAGCACTACTATCTTCTCGATTAGAAATAAAAGAAAAAACAGGCGAGAAAAGAGAAAAAAAGCAGCGAGAAGAATCCGATGAACGTAAAAAAACCAATTAAGTAAACAAAGTATTGAAGAGAACCTATTTACTAAGTCAACAACAAACGAAGAAGAGACACAAGAAAAAGAGAGACAAAAAGAGGCTACAAGAGAAAAAGAAGACAGCTCCCGCAGCAAGTCATTTGATTTTGAAAGAGATTGGGTGTTGCCAAACGGATTAAGGTCTTTTCATAGCCTGATGTTAAAGAAACCGTATCCAGCACAGATATTGCGTTCAACAATACACCAAAATACTGTAGAACAATTATTTGATCTTAGCCAACAGTGCAACGTTACCTTTGGGAACTTTCAATTATTGTGGAATCATATAGGGGGAAATATTATTGGTGGACATGGCTCACATCGCCAGCTCTTTGGACCTCAAAAAGAAAAGCTATTCGGTATATTTGCACATAATAACAACCAGGTTTATGGGGCAGGGTATATCAAGTATTTACAAACTGCTGTTTTGTATATTGGTTTACGGCCTAGTCAAGGCTTAGATAAAACTAACAAGTAAATCATTAGAGCGCCGTCAATAACTGGCTCCATAGATAGAGTAATTAGAATTGTTGCTAGCTTATACAAGCGGCTTATGTAGCACAACAAATAACCGTACGTAACCTACAATTACTACCTATACAAAAGGTACTTAATAGGTAATCTACCTATCGTCCAAGAATTTGTGAGGATATATGAAAAATAAATTTTTGATAATTAGCTTTGCGTAGGTTGACTTTTATAGTCCGTTCAATTAGTGTTTCTCATTAACTCTTACAAAAACCCATTATTTATGAAACTATCTCACTTATTTTTTCTATTTACCACACTAGTATTAGCAAGTTGTGGCAATAAAGGCATACCAGGCATACCAGGCATCACTGATGATGGCAACCTTATTACAACCATATCAGAAGAACAAACAAATTCCTGGCATACCGAATATGTAGGCTTATTAGATATTGTTGAGCGAATAAGGGTATTTAATGAAGAGGAGGAAGAATATTTACAAAATCCCACCTTCGATAAAGTAGAGAAATATTCGCCTGAAGCTATAGCAGCAATAAGAAAACACCTTGCAACGCACAGCGAGTTTGTAGAAACATTATATGAAAAAACACTACAGCTACTAAAGGGAGAGCAAGACATAAACGAATATTTGTTTACTTTACTGGCTTTTAGATTTGATTACTTAAAGAGCAGACACGAGTTTATCGCACAAAGCTTACATAATGCTACCCCTGAAGGGTTGTATATGTATCCTACTAGCAAAGAACTTTTTGAACTTTTAATGAAAGACGAAAGTTGTTCTGATAAAATTCATAATTATAATGAATCAGTCCGCCTATATACAGTAAGCAGGTTTGAGCTATTAAACTTATTAATAAAAGAGAGTCTTGCTACGTGTACTGTAGCAGGGCTTTTGCACGAAATTTTTAATCATACTTAAATCTTGATTTTTTTACAAAAAAGGCACTTAATAAAAATTAAGTAAACCTATTTTACTACCTATCATCCTTAAAATTTTGTTATTTTGGCCAGTTCTAAAATTTCGTGCAAAAGCCCTGTGTACTGTAGCGGAACTAAAACAAGAAACAATTTATCTATTACGGGCTTCAAAACAGTTACATCCTATTTTAACGGGTGAACGAAAAGATCTAGGACATCCTGATGAAGCAGGAGGTCCTTATGCTATATTAGAATCTATAGTTTTACAGCCCAGCAAAAAAACTCCTATGACTGTTCATGGAGAAAAGTTGAACAAATTACTAGAAGCGCCTTTTTGGAAAAAAAATGCTAGATATAATACCAAATATGCTAATAGGCAATTTTTAGATTTCTTGGTTAATCGAATCAGCCATTATGAGGAGATGAGAAATGACAAAGCAATAAATTATATTCCTAAAGCAGGTCTCCTACAATTTAAGAACCTAGGTACGCCCAGCGGGGATGGAATCCGTATAACAGAAGAGCAGGAAAGAGCTGCTAAAATAAACCAAGAGCTCTCTAGTATGAAGATAGAATTAGATGTGGAAATATTTAATGCTCTCTTTGTTCTTCAAGAGGGTGTATTATCTAAAAAACTTACACTCCAAGGTTCACCCAGTTTAGTGACAGATGATGGAGCTAAGAAATGGCTGTATGAACTACCTGATCCAGAATTTTTGAAGCCACAGCAGGTAGAGGAGCCAATAGATGGTGCTAGCTTTTTTGGAGATTTAGAAAAAGAAGATAAAAAGCAAGCTTATCTACCCTCAACCAGCATAAGAAGTGACAATAATTCAGAAATAACCTTAGCAGCACCACCTGTTGAAAAAAAAGAAGTAAAACAAGCGACGCAGACATATCCAGCCTTTTTTGAAAAAGAATTATCATCAGAAAATGAGAGCACAGAAAAAGAAGAAATAACAGAGCCATCTGTAGATCTACAACCTACTATGCCTACAGGAGGAGCAAACGGAGTACCAGCAGAGCAACCAGCTAGCACTTTTTCTTTTACTAGAGATTGGGTACTGCCTCATGGTTTAAGGTCTTTTCATGGCCAGATGCTAAGGTTTAATCATCCAATTCTCTCATTGAATGTAGGACACCAATATATTGTAGATCGATTATTCGATCCACATCAACAGTGTAACGTTACTTTTAAGGAATTTAAAATCTTGTGGAAAGCAGCAAAGGGAAAAATTATCGGTAGCCATGGTGGCTCTCATAAACAATTAATAGGTCCTAACGAAGAACCCTTGTTTGGCATATTCGCCCATGGCAATAACCAAACCTATAGAAAAAATTATGTGCAATACCTACAAACTGCTGTTCTCTATATTGGTTTACGGCCTGCGCAGGGTTTAGATAAGCTGGCCAACAATAAACAACCCCGCCGCAAGCAGCGGGGTATTTCAAAATGATTTTATTTTATCGAATTTACGCCGCAAGCGGCGGGGAATTCAACCCTCAAAGATTAAACTTCTTGAAATATCATGATTCATGTAATACATTTTCTATTATCCGCCTAGCTATAGCAACCAATCCAGGGTTTGAATTTTTATAGTAAGGTAATATAATGAGTGCAATTGACAACGCCCACCCTTTGCTTCGCTTCCAGGCGGCTGTATCCAATCCTTGTAAGTTGTCCCTCAACACCTTTCTTGAAGAGGGCCCCAATAATCCCCAAGCAATGATCAAATCACAAGCAGGATCGCCTAGGCCCATATCTGCAAAATCAATAACAGCACCGAGCCGATTGTTTTGTACTAAAATATTGACTGGCAACAGATCACCATGTACCCATACAGGTTCTTGGGGCCACGAAGGCACCCGAAGAAATTCTTCCCACAGCGCAATGGCAGGAGCTAGCGCTACTTCATCTTGTAGTTGCTGAATGGCCTTTCTGGTTTCCAATTCTAAATACCCTACATAGGTACCCCGGCTAGCCATGGGCTCATTGCCTGTGAGCCTAATTCTATGCAACTGGTTTAAAAAAACAGCTAATTCTTGGGCTAATAACTCATACTCGACCTCCTTTTCAAAGTCAGGATTATGCCCTTCATGCCATTTACCTACTAGCCAAGGCCAAGGATAGCTTCCATTTGGCTTTCCTTGAAAGCAAGGCTCTGAAATAGGTACTGTCAGCCATGGAGCGAGCTTAGGAATCCATGCATATTCCTTATGTACGCTTGCTGCTGCCGACTCAATTCGTGGCAGTCGAACAACATATTCATCACCTAAACGAAAGATGGCGTGACTAGTTGCAAATGATGTGATAGATTGTAAAGGCAAATGAGCCCACTGCGGACATTGATGGGTAAGGAGGGCACGCACAAGCTCCTCACGTACTTTAATCTCGTTTTCATGCATTTTGCTCATGGTTCTCGAAGACAAATAGGTTGAGTAAATAAAGTTTGTTGAAAGCACGCATCGGTAAATATACGTATTCCTACTCAAACCTTTCATCCAACAGTTACTGGGCCATCTTCATAAGAGCAAGGATCTAGTGGAGCAAGTTATATCCCCCAAACTATTGTAATTGCTACAAGTCTGATATACTTGTAAATAAATCTCAGTATCATCATAGAAGTACTTGACAAAATTTAGTAATTAGCTAGTAAAATAACTTTTAATAAAGGTCAATGATGGCAAAGTCATATACCACGGTCAACAAGAAATTGGTAGGATTATTCATTCTATTAGGAATTTTAGGTTGTAGTGAAGGGTACACTTCTTCTTTTTTTCCCACTACAACACTACAACAGCAGCAAGATACTTCCTTGAGTTTATTTGCCAATAGCTGGCTTGCTAAGCAAGTAGGCAATGTAAAATGCTACATAAGTTCTTCTGTAAGCGTTCACTCCTATGTACGGAAGTGTTTAAAAAGTAAAATCCGCCTTTGGGAAAATGGCGTAGTGGTGTAGGGAGCTCACTCCCTACACTCAA
>CAZZEE010000076.1:0-6163 GCA_964652695.1 uncultured Cytophagales bacterium | reverse complement strand
ACGAGGACAGTGTGGTGGCTTTTGCAGCTTTAGTTTGTTCGAGTTCGCTTCAATATGTGCATAGGGAGTTTATTTTAGGCATTTTTCCAGCAGCGGAGATTTTTTTGCCTACTTTTTGTGTGGTGACAAAAAGTAGGTCGTCGAAGACAAAGCTTGCTATAACACCTTTAACTACTTTAAAACCTGTATGATTATTCAGGCCATTGCTAAATGAAACATATAAGCGTGATCGCTTACTCCATTCTTTCTTTAGCAATTTATTGCCTGTCTATTTTTACGTATCAACACTTTCGAATCCTAAACTTCCAAGAGATGCTTAACAATGCTTTGTGCCGTGTAGATGGAAGCTTTTTGCTCACCAAGGCTATCTCTAATAGCCGCGTAGTTCCCTAATTGTTCTTGCCTGAAGTCAGTGTTATAAATGATCTCTTCCATAGCTTTCAACAGGTTCTTTGTAGTAAGTTGATGCTGTATCAACTCCCGTACTACCTCTTTCCCTGCTAGTATATTGACTAAAGAAATATAACGCAGCTTTACCAGATGCTTGGCTATGAAGTAAGTTAAGCGATCTGTTTGGTAGACCACTACTTGTGGCACTTTAAACAAGGCTGTTTCTAAGGTAGCTGTTCCGGAAGCTACAATGGCTGTACTAGCACGAGATAAAATATCATAAGTTTGGTCATAGATGACTTGCACACCAACTGTCTCGATGGCTATTTGATAGAGTTCTTGCCTCAACTCGCTTACAGCTGCCACTACAAATTGATAGTCGGGCAAATGAGGTATAAGGGCCAACATAGTAGGAAGTATTCTTCTAATTTCTTGCGGGCGACTACCAGGCAGTAAGGCGATAATGGGTTTAGTAGCAGTAGCAGGCTTAGACACTACATGCTGTTGGTGATAAAGTGCTACTTCTTCTACGGAAGGATTCCCTACATACGTCACGTTATGGCAATTGTATTTGACATAAAAGTCTTTCTCAAAGGGAAATATGGTATAAATCCAATCTACATAAGCCTTCAGCTGGTGTGCCCTTCTGGAGTTCCAAGCCCATACCTTGGGAGGAATATAATAGAAGGTTTTGATGTGCTGGGTCTTAGTAAACTTAGCAATCCTTAAGTTAAAACCAGCATAATCGATCAGAATGACAGCATCTGGCTGGAATAAGAGAATATCTTTTTTACAATGTTGTAGGTACCTCATGAGCTTACCAAGACTCCCCACCATATTCAAGCCCATGATAGCCAGCTCTCTATAGTGTACTACTAATTCAGCCCCAGCCTGCTCCATATAATCGCCCCCCCATCCTCTACAGATAGCCTGCTTGTCAAGCTGCCGCAAAGCTTGTATGAGAATGCCGCCATGGATGTCCCCAGATTTTTCGCCAGCTATGATGTAATATCGCATGATGAATAGGTTTCTAATGGAACTTATGTTGGTTTAGAATAATGATAAAATTATGATATTCAATAGACCCGCTGCGAAAGTAAATATGGCACAGAAAATATCCCTATTATAGCCTCTTATAGCCACTTTTTTCTACCTTAAAATCGTTTCGCAGAAGGTCTAATATACTTTTATTGTAGTAACTCATCCTCTATACGGGCTACAAGAACTTGTATCATGGGCTTATGCCCCCTAAACAAGAAACCGTGAAGAGACCAGTGGCAAAATATTTGTAATTTTTTCTCTTTCTAAGAGTTATTCTATAAACTTACTTGCTATATGGCATTTTGCAATTCTCAGATCTAAAAATCTTTAGGCATTGCCATTTGATGGGGTTTGTAGAAGGATAATTTAAAAGTAGTATGGCTGTGGGTATATTTGCACGCTTAATGCTGATCAAGTGCAAAGTCGCGTGGCGTTTTTTATAAGAATCTAACTAACAAAAATCCTATTCTGACAAATTTGAATGATGAACGACGGCTACATAACAAGGCTTTCACGCCTGATTGCAATTTTAACCCAATTGCAAACGAAAGACTTTTAACGGCGACAGAGCTTGCAAACAAGTTCTCGGTTAGTAGTAGGACTATTTACAGGGACATAAGAACATTAGAGCAAGCAGGTGTTCCAATTTTAACAAAAGAAGGAAGGGGTTATGTATTAATGGAAGGTTATAGAATACCACCTGTCATGTTTACCGAAACCCAAGCTAATGCCTTAATTATTACAGAACAATTGGTGTTGAAAAATAAAGACGCTTCACTGGTCAAAGATTATTTAGAAGCTATTGAAAAAATTAAAGCCGTATTGCAAGATAGCCTAAAAGACAAAGCTGACGTGCTTGCCAAACGAACACAATTTAGCCAAAACAGCAACAGAGAGAGAACTAGTAATAATTTGTCTGACTTGCAATTTGCACTTACCAATTTTTATCTAATAAAAATAAGAGAGTGGTTACCTAAAGATAGATTGATGGTTAAATGATAAAGGATACACACGCCATACCGTCATTGCGAGCCCCAAAGGGGCGTGGCAACCCCGTAAGGGCTCATCGTTGTGTAGGCCTGTAGGGTATGGAAGATAATCCATTACTTCGCTATATTTATTGAGTGTCTATCTATGTATCAACACTCTCAAAAATAATACTATGATTCATCAATTAGCAAAATTAAATTGGATGAGTGTTTTACTCGCTACTGCTGTGTATTTTATGCTCGGATTTTTATGGTTCACTAAGTTTTTTAGTAAGGCATACAAGATTTCTTTGGGTCGTAAAGACGAAATTTTAACAAAAAAACCTATTTTCATAGCTGGCCCTGCACTTTGCACACTAGTGGTTACAGTGGCGAGTGCGATTTTGATTTACGTTTTAGACATATCAACTTTAGGGAGTGCTGTGGAGTTTGGGTTGCTCGTTGGTCCTGGATACTTAGTTGCCAACACAGTTAATATTGCAATCAATCCAAATATGCCCCGGCCAATTTTCTATGGGATTCTTGTTGGAGCGTATCATTTAGTAGGTATTTTGATGGTGAGTATTATTATAGTTGCCATGAAATAGCAATAGGTCCCTTTTACGGCTGTTGTCTAAGATAGCAAAATGCTAGCTTTAGAGGGGGAGATAATTATGCTGCATGGTTCTAGAAAATTTTACAGAGAGGTAAGAATTAGGCAAGTTGTTTGTAATTTCACTTGCCATCGCTTAGTTCGTAGAAATACAAGGTCAAGATATTTATTTTAACATTCAATTCTTACCATATCATATGAAAGAGTTTATAAGAAGCAATCCCATTGTAGTGAGACGTTCACATAGCTATTTGTATGTTAGACTTCTTTCAAAACCGTCGTCTTGTATTACCTAGATGAGGTCCGGTTGAAGAATTGTTATAGTAGACCTTCTGCGAAACGATTTTAAGGTAGAAAAAAGTGGCCATAAGAGGCTATAATAGGCATATTCTCTGTGCCATATTTACTTTCGCAGCGGGTCTAGTCTAAGTGGTGTCGCGATCAGGTCCGGTTGCTCGCCAATTTATTCCTTCCCAAAAAACACAATACTAGGTTGTGAAAGAAGACCATTAGACTTCTTTCACAACCTCGCCAGGTCTTAGAGACACGCCCGCTGGATACTCGCCTTCAGGAGTATGACAAAATGGGGAGTTGTTGTAAGTGTTGTGGAAAAAGACTATCAGCTGTTAATATATAACATTATAGAGTTTTGAAAGAAGTCTAGTCTATTAATCATATTACAGATGTGTAGCTGTGGAGGGTGTCTGGATACTGATGATAAGAAGGGATCTAGTCGAATATCTATAGAATCTGTACGGACTCCGTTTGCTATAGATCTTGACAAACTATATGGACGTGCCTTTTCGTATCAAACAAAGACCTTGGTAAGCGTCCCCTTTATACTTAAAAACGATGATCCCTTTCAAGATGCTGGAAAAAAGGACTTGGATAAGGTTACACTCCGAATCACTAATCGACAAAATGTAGCCCAAGTACTATATGTAACCAAGGTTACGCAAAGCAATCTAACAACGCTTGTCCCCCAAGATTATTCAGTAATTGACGATTATGCCATTACATTAGCTGAGTTGTTTGGGGTGTTAGACGAAGTATCCATTCACCGCTCCAAAGAAAAAAAATTGCTCATTGCATTTGAGCCACAAGATATTGCCAAGCCTGCTAGCTTTGTGCTTGAGCTAGAAGGTAGTAAGGGATCTTCCATATCACAAAAGGTTCAGTGGAGAGCTTCTTTGTTTTAGCAAAAAATGCTAGACGAGCAACCCTTACAATAAGGCGTATGAATGCTTATCGGTTTTTGCCAACTTTGTCCTATCCTCACATTGATGATAGGGAGTGTGTGTATATGGCTTATAATAACTTCTTCCATTCTTCTCGTAAGAATTCCATGAGATGACGTAGATGCGCAACGCCAAAGTCAAGCTTGATGCCTGCTGTGGCATACATAGTCGGCAAGGGGCGAGTATAACCTAGCTTAAGGGCGTTAGTATAACCTTGTAAAGCTTTAGTAGGACTTTCCTTATAGTTTTTCCATATAGCTATAGCGCCAAGCTGCGCAACCCCATACTCAATGTAGTAGAAGGGAACTTCAAAGAGATGAAGCTGTCGTTGCCACAGTGTGTATTTAATATGTTCATATCCGTCCCATGTGGTTACTTGGTCTGAAAAGGAATCAATAATGCTTTTCCATGCATCTTCCCGCTCTGAGACAGTATGCGTAGCATTTTCATATACCCAATGTTGAAATTTGTCAATGGCAGCTATCCATGCTAATCTTCGGATAATCCCTTCTATATGCTCCTTTTTGGCTCTTTTGGCATCTTCTTCTTGGGGTAGGAATATGTTCCAATGGTCCATTGTAAGCAGTTCCATGGACATAGAGGCCAGTTCTGCCATTTCAGAATTAGTATGCTTCAAGTCGTTTAATAACAAATCGTGCATGAGGAAAGAATGAATAGCATGTCCACTCTCATGTAAGAGGGTCACCACATTATCCACATCATTAACAGCATTCATAAAAATAAAAGGCACACCCGATTCTTCTAAAGGCATATTATAGCCGCCGGGTGCTTTTCCTTTTCTGGAGTCTAAATCAAACCGTCCCATCTCCTGCATTGTACGGAGACAATCTCCAAAATAGGAATCTAGCTGATCTAATACCTGGATGCTCTTTTGAACTAGCTCACGCGTATTACTAAAGGGATGTAGGGGTGGTCTGTTTTGTGGATCGACCGCATGGTCCCAAGGTCGTAAACTAGCAAGTCCCATTTGGCTTTTCCGTTCCTGTGCCAAGTCGTTCAGCAGTGGAATAACCACCTCTTGAACCGCCTCATGGAAAGCAAAACAGTCTTGGGGCGTATAATCAAACCGCTTGAGGCTATCAAAGGAGTAATCTCGGAAATTAGCAAAACCTGCATTGCAGGCGATTTGGTGCCTTTCCTGCACCAAATTACTATACAGTGTATCCAAGGTAGCTTTGTCTTGCAGTCTACGTTGATGGATTTGTACATATACTTCCTCCCTTACCTTTCTGTCTGGTAGCTCTAGGTACATTGCTGCTTGCTGCAGGGTAAGTTCCTTGCCATCCCGGTTGATGGACATTTCACTCACTAGTTTGCCATATTGTTGAGCTTGCAGCTGGTCTTTAGTAAATAAAGGGATATTTTCAGGCGTGTATAGCTTCATGCTGGTTGCTAAAGAACGTATCAGTAAATCATAGCCTGTCTCTTTGGTTAAGGTGGCAGTATACGGGCATGCCATCATTTTTTCATCTAGTTGGTGAGATAGCGGAGTGAGCTTAGGGACGATCTCTACTATGTATTGTTCATAGGCCTTTGTATACTGCTCATTGCCTGTATCGCATGTTGTGTGGATATAGCGCCAACCAGCATCTTCTGATAGGACCCCTTCTAATTCACTGCGATCTAAGAGCCATGCTTTTAGGTCTTCTATGGAGTGAATGGCTCTATCACGTAACAGTTCGTAAAAGGGCTGTAAGGATTCCCAGGTGGTAATTTTAAAATCAGCAGGTAAGAAATTTCGTTTTTTAGGTAGTGACTTATGAAACATCCGCATTATTTTTAGAGCGTTAGAATAGGGTGGAAGTTAATTTAACTAGTTAATTCTTAACAACACTACCCCTTCTTTTAAAGAAGCATTAAAAAGCATATTTTAGGGCAAAAGCTATTAAAAA
>CAZZEE010000075.1:0-6246 GCA_964652695.1 uncultured Cytophagales bacterium | reverse complement strand
TAGATAAGGGCATCTCCCTTATCCCTCTTGCTGAAACTTTTCTATTATGTAGCGCGATTGATCGAGTGTGCTAAAAAATAATTATTATAAGAACATTTTTTACTTATATTGGTTTCCTGGTTAACTAATTCTTATTATGCAATACTTTGGTATAGATTACCTCATTGTTTATGCTTTTTTGGCTATTACCCTCTATATAGGCTTGCGGGCAGGTAGAGGAATTAAGGATATTCGAGAGTATGCTCTTGCCAATAAGTCGTTGGGGACGGGTGCACTTGTGCTTACGTTGATAGCTACTAATATAGCTGGGGCCAGTGTTATTAATGGGACTGCTATTGTCTTCTCGTCAGGTATATTGTGATAGTTGCGGCTTGTGGGTATGGATTATCTTGTATACTTAGAGGAATTTTTATTGTCCCTAAATTTGCACTTTTTGATGAATGCCTGACCATGGGTGATTTGATGAAAAGCTTGTATGGGCCTTTTAGTGGCATTATTGCAGGCCTGTTAGGCATACTAAGTGCCTTACTACTATTGGGGATGGAGTTAAATGTGTTGGGTATTATCTGTGAGAGTTTATTGGATATCCCAGCTAAGTGGGGAGTAATAGGTGGAGGCATCCTTCTATCGATCTATACAGCTCATGGAGGGATTAAGGCAGTTACGGCTACTGATATATTTCAATTTATTTTACTAGTGGTTTTTATACCCCTGGTAGCCTATAAGGCATTAGGTAAAGTAGGTAGCTTTAAGGAATTGCTACAACAAACTCCTTCAGAAAAACTATCAATCTTTACCCATAAGGAATTCTCTTTTTATCTGACTTTCTTTTTAACGGCAATTATACCAATAAACTTGATCGACTCAGCTGTTATACAGCGACTCTTGATGGCTAAAACTGGGAGTCAACTCCGCCAGCAATATTTTATCATGGCTGCTTTTGATCCTGCCTTTTGTATTGTCCTCATGATTATGGGTTTAGCTGCTTTTATATTGTATCCCAATATTGAGCCTCAGCAAATTATGCCGCATCTTATCCATAACCTATTGCCTATTGGTGTACAAGGATTTGCTATAGCAGGGTTCTTGGCTGTGTGTATCTCTACGATTGATTCTTACTTGCATGCTGCTGGCCTCACCTTGGTACATGATGTTATACAGCCTATCTATCAGCAAAAAAATAAACTAATTAATGAGGTGAAGTGGTCTAGGTGGGCTACAGTATTTATAAGCTTGTTAGGTATTTATATAGGAATTACAGCTCATGACTTGCTAGGCTTAGTTTTTGCTGCTTTAGAGACCACTGGTCCTCTATTAATGTTTCCGCTTTTGTCAGGAGTTATGGGGCTCAAAGCAGGTAAACAAGAATTTTATGCTGCTTTCGTTATAACTATCGTTGTTTTTGTGACTGCTAAGCTAGCTTTGCCTGACATGTATAGTCACTTGGCTATACTTATTAGTATGGCTGCTAATGGTATTAGCTTTTTTGGACTTCACTTGGTTAGAAACAAAGGTTTTGTTATTGTCAATAGAGCTGCAGGAGAAGAAAAAATATGGAACCCTCATAAAAAAGCATTCTTCAGTAACATACAGAACATACTTCCCACTCCTAAAAATATTATTACTTACTCACAAGCTAGGGTAGAGCAGTATGGCGCCCCCTATATACTATTTGGAGTGTTTCTTTTAATCAACTACACAATCCCTTACTTTATCTGGACGCCAACACTTCCTCAGTATGAAGATTTCATGCTATATCTCAGACTCATTGGAGGAGTGCTCTGTGTTTTACTTATTGTTCGAGAAAAATGGAGTCCATCCTTACTTCCCTACATGCCTAGTTTTTGGCATTTCACTGTCCTGTACTGTTTACCATTCACAAGTACCCTTATGCTGCTCTTTACAGGCGCTAGTATAGAGTGGGTTGTTAATATCTTTGGAGTTATCATCTTGTTATTCGTACTGTTAGATTGGCTTACTGCTACCATAGTAGGTATACTAGGTATCAGCTTAGGATTCGCTTTTTATAAGTTTGTTATTGGCTCTTTTGCTATATCTCTTAGTTTTACAGACAAGTATTTGATGGTCTACCAAGGTATCTTTGGTATCCTCATCGGGCTGCTCTTTGCTCGTAGAAGACAACTGCGTTATGATCGGCTTGCTACGGACAATCAAAACCTAGCAGTTATGGAACAAGAAACTAGACAAGCTCACTTCGAAACATTTATAGAGAAGATACGTTTAATTAAAACACTGAAAGATGCTGATATACAGAAACTTGCTACGGTTGTAAAAGAGATTAGATCTGTGAGGAGTCAGGCAAAAAAACCATCCTCATCCATAAACTCCTTAGATAAGGATTTACAAGCGATAGAGTCAGATGTTGCTTCTGTGGCGCTAGCTCTGACAAGAGTAGATCACCGAGCATTAGATTATATGCGCCTAGAGGCAAAACCTATTTCTATAGAACAACTGCTTGAACAACTTCAACATCAGCTTCCTAGCCACACTTTGCGTTATAGCAGACAGACCCAACAGCAACAAATTGTCTGCGATCCAATCCAGCTAATAAAGGTGCTTAAGAATACGATTGTAGCACTGTCTAGCAAGGAAAATTCACAGCAAAAAGATTGTTATATAACCATACAAGATACGCTACTAACGTATCCGCTGCCCAAGGTGAACCAACAAGGAGATCATGTTAGGCATATTCCAGCCATCCGAGTTATTATTTCAAAACAGGCAGAGCAGCTACCTGCTTTGACAGATAGTTATACGCCTAAGATGAGTAGTTCTGCTTTGCCTAACCCAACTAATGAACAAGCATTTTTACTAACCATGAATCAACGGATTATTAAAGCGCATTACGGCTATACCAATGTGGATGTTAGTAAGCAGATTACTGATGCCTACTACCTCTATGTGATCCCTGTAGATGTAACTGAAATTCGTCCATCAGATATGAATGCTCCTGATATGGACTTGGGAGTAGCACTAGTACGAGCTAATGACCAGTACCCAGGAACTCAAGGACAAGAACAAGCCTTTCTAACAGCTGTACAACAAAAAACATCTGCCAATATAGAGCAGGTAAAACGAGCTTTAGAGATCATTAAACTATACCATGGCTCGGCCGTTAGAAGATCCGGAGAACCTTATTATTTGCACCCTTTGGCAGTAGCTCACATTGTATTGGATTGGAATCAAGAGGAAGCTACTATCCTAGGAAGCTTGCTTCATGACACGGTGGAGGATACGCCTATGTTGCTGGAAAACATTGATATGATGTTTGGTCCTGAAGTAGCAACGGTAGTGGACTATGTTACCCATTTTGTGAATTTTAAAGACAGTTTCTACATGGGTAAACTAACTGATTTTGATAATAAGAGCATGCTACTGGAAGCAACGGATAAACGAGCATTATATGTAAAAGTAGCAGACCGATTACATAACATGCGTACGATAGAAGGTCACAAAACAGAGAAAAAGAAAAAGGAAATATCTAAAGAGACATTGGAGTTCTTTGTGCCGCTAGCCGGGAAATTGGGCTTAGATAAAGCAGCTAAAGAATTGTTGGATATAAGTAAGCGGGTATTGAATAGGTAACATCAGTAGAATTCACAATCTTCCTTAACCTTATTAAGATCTACGCCCCTAACCTTTTAACATACGCAAGTGTTTAGCTAGCTCTCTGGCAACCTGATTAAAAGCAGGCAATGAGTGTATTTGGGTTGATAAAGAACCTTCCCAGCGAGACTTAAAGCTTGGTAATTTTTTCTCTAACGAATACATAAGATTATTAGGATCATGGCCTTTATGTTGGGCTTTTTGAACAAACTCTGACCAATAATATCGTCTTTCTAACTCAGCTATTTCTAGTAAATACCACAAGTCATATAGATCCCTTGGCTCTGTACGTCCCATCAATGCACATAGTTTTTCAATAAATACTTCTTCTAAGGGATAGCAGTGTAATGAAAACTCACTTAGATCTTTATAAGTGAGCAATATATTTTACAAACAGGGGTAAAGATTAGCTTTTCTCCTCGTGTGATGTCTACTTTGATACGTTTATAGTTACCTTGTCCACCTAAAGGACCTTTATAGCTCAACTGAAAATTTATACTCCCACTCGTATGTACGTGGGTTTTAATTAGTTCTATAGGTAGGTTACAGCTTTCTAGCAATACCTCAAATACTTGATGGAAACACTGCAAGATGAACTCATCTGTGAGTTGTTCATTTATTAACGTAAAATCAAGATCTTCTGAATAACGATAATCTTCAAAATATACCTTCTTTAAAACAGTACCCCCTTTAAAAACCAAGCATTTATGCAAATTTTGATTTTGGCTGATACCATACAAAACCCAACTGAGCACATAATCTTTTTCTATTTGTGTATCTCGGACGCTGGCTTTTATAGCTTTTTGTTGAATGTCTTTAGGTAGAATCATGTGTATAAAGATCATAGAATGGCTTGACTGTCTATATTTTGTTGTATGCTCCAGCGTGTAATTATCTTTCCTGTAGAAGGAAGCTCAGGATCTAAAGCAACAGTAGAAGTTGTTTTTATTTTTTGCAACCTTTCCAAATTTTGCGAATTTACTCCTAGCAGCTCTAATAAAAATCCAAGCCTTTTGATAACAGCTTGAGATTGGAATTGCTGGCTATAGTTAAGTAATTTTTCTATATCTAGCTGTTTCTTGAATAAGTATAGTGCTTTAGCAATTTCTACAATTCCTCCTGCATAACCTGGTTGGAATAAGCTGTCGATAATAGTTTTTTCTACATCACTGCAGTTGACTTGATGGAAGGAATCGATCCATGTTTTCCGATAGCCAAAAAAATGTTTGGGATTATGGTAAATAAATTGAAAGGATATTCCCTTTACTGTAAGTAATGTTGGTCGTACTTGTTGGTTAACAACAATCTGTTCTTTGAGTGAAGGTTGTGTGGTAAGTCCATGAATTTGCAAGGCAGCATAATAACCAATATAATAAGGTTGGTCTTTAGCTAAGTAAGTAGCTAATAGGTGCCAGTCAGGCATAAAGCTATCTGCACTTTGCTCGTAAGGAATGAGATAATAAACCCCCTTTTTTATATGCATCAGTAATTCCTTATCTATCATGCTGTTTAGTAGTTTGTCTACACTACTCTTGGAAAGATAAGGGAAAGCCTGCCTAGCTTGTAGATTAGTAAAACAAGGCTGGCTACTCTCATTGAAATAGTGAATGAGTTGTCCTTCTTGCTTGGAGATATTCTTCATATGTTTTATAGTAAGAAAGTAGAATAAATTCTTCCGCATAATGATATAAAACATAACATTTCTATGTAAGCAATTAGGTCATTTTCTTTGAGGTCGTATTTTTGTCACAAAAAAATAGCTAAGCCAATAAGTTGACCTAGCTAGACAAAAGAAGAAAAAAATAGTAGTTTTTTATAGCTTCTCTGTAGTTTTTATTTGTTCGATTTGTTGTAGGCTCATTCCTGTTACTTTTGAAATTAAATTAGTTTCAAGTCCCTCTTGCAGCATGCTAATGGCCGTTTTTCTTAACCCTTCTTGTCTACCTTTTTCCTCACCTTCTTTTAATCCTTTCTTTAAGCCTTTCTCTTCTCCTTTTTGTAAGCTTTCTTTTACTCTTTTTGCATTTTCTTTTTCTATCCTTTTGATCTCTTGTTCCATTTCTTCATGATACTGCCTTTCTAAGTCATAGGGTAGTACGTATTTATTACTATTTTCTAGCGCTTCAAGGAGCCCTGATGATTTAAAGCTATAGTAACTATGCTGAGTAATGATTACATGGTCTAATACAGGTGTTTTCATGATTTTACCAACTTGAATCAACCGATCGGTTATGTCTTTGTCATTTTCAGAAGGGATTAAACTGCCTGATGGATGATTATGAATGAGGATAACACCAAAAGCCTTTTTTTGTAGAGGTAAGCTAAATACTTCTGTTGGTTCTACAACAGTAGCTGTATTGCTACCCATGCTAACTAATTCTATGGCAAGGATTTTCTGTGCAATGTTCAGGCTGATGGTCCAAAAGTGTTCTTTAGTACGGTCTATTTTATGCTCACGTTTGAGAATCTGCTGCATAATGATGTAGATATCTTCTGCTTCTTTGACAGTGATATTCTGTGCATTTTTAACTTGTATGTGCATGATTTTTTACTTTGTAAAAGTAATTAGACTTCTTTCAAAACTCTATAATGTTATATATTAACAGCTGATAGTCTTTT
>CAZZEE010000074.1:0-6268 GCA_964652695.1 uncultured Cytophagales bacterium | reverse complement strand
TTGCTGCTTTACAGTCGTAGTCATTTGATTCTTCGATAAATTCAATGTGAATAACATTGGTAATTTTTGGAAATGACTGGTTAGCGCTTGTATGCCCGGATCTCCTACTTGATTATCATTCAATTGAACTACTGACAGGTTTGTTAACTTAGGTAAATAGGGAGCAAAAGCTATCATGCCCTCGTCACCTATATAGTTATGATCTAAATGAAGGTGCCTTAAGCTTACCAGTTCATGTAGATAAGGAGTTAAAGCTTGGAGTCCAGCGTTGCCTATGCGATTGTTATCGAGAATAAGGGATTCCAATTTCTTTAATTTCTTGAGATGGGGAGCAAAAGCTGCTATCCCATCGTTACCTATTTGGTTATGATTTAAAAAGATGAATTTCAAATTTGTTAAATCTTCTATATGAGGTCCTAGGGTAGCTAGGCCATCATTGCCTATTTGGTTATGACCAAATTCAAGCGTTTGCAATTGTTTTAAATCCTTCAGGTTGGGAGCTAAGGCTTTGATACCCAGGTCACCTATTTCGTTAGACATGCAGTCAAGTATTTGTAATTTTGTTAAGTCCTTGAAGGATGGCGCTAAGGTCTCTGTGCCATCGTTGCCTATTCGAGTTTCACATAACCAGAATCGTTCTAGCTTTACTAAGCGCTTTAAATGGAGTGCCAGAATACCAAGACTTGTAGGGCTGAGTTTTTGATTAAGAAAAGAAATTTGAGTAATTAATTCAAGTCTAGGATGACTTACGAATACGGCCATATCAAGATCAGTAAAGGTAGAACACCTTGGGGAAAAATCATAAGAGCTCCCATTAGCTAGTTGTTCTGAGATGACTTTCCCATTTGGCGCTACTTGCTTAATCAGCTGATTAAGCGCTGTTTCATTGCCTGCTACCTCTTGCATGGCCAGGCCTATTTGTTGGGTCGTTTGTATGGGGTCTTGTTGAATAACTTGTTGTAATTCTTGTTGCTTACTATTACAGCTTGTTAGTAGTGAGCTAAACAATACAAGGAATAGGGTATAGGGTGAATGGACTATTTTATTCATATGTGTTTACTATTTAAGTGTTGAACTATATGTAACGTTTCAACCAGTGTAAACAAATTTTAATAGAAAGTCAAATTTTTTAGTGTATAATTAACCTAAGTTGCTAGTTAAATAGCATTTTAATTCTGGATGGCCACGGTCACTTCCGTCACTGCGAAGCCGAAGGCTGTGGCAGTCCCTCGCCATGACGTCACCGCGAGCCCCTATCACTGCGAGGCTGCAAAGCAGCCGTGGCAGAGGGGCGTGGCGGTCCAGTATTGTAACGTGTTTATACTTCACAATATCATTACTAGCAACTTGGGTTAATTACAACTATTGTTACTTTAATATAGTTTTAGCAAATGGAATGCAGCCTGAGGCTACCCTATTACATCCCCATGTAAAGCTGTATTAACTTGGTATGGCTAATTAAGTGTGGTTAGTAGCATGGCTGATTGTAGAGTAATTTTAGTTGATGATGCATTTTGTCATCCCTGCGAGATCATGGATTGCTGATAGAAAAAAGCATAACCTCCTCGAGCCTCTTCTTTAGCTTTGGTTTCTGGTATTTGTTGGACACTAGAGTCGTTATATTCAATCCAGGTTCCATCTACTTTTACATAGGCTACGTAGTGGCCACCTCCTGTACCTCCATTATGCTTGATGAAACCTGCTAGCTCATAAGAAATGTCTTGTTGGTTACCTGGGTTTTGTTCTTGTGTGAGTGTTATATGAAAAGGCTGCCCTATAGGTTTATCGATTTTAAAAGCTTTTTCAGTTATCGCATCGTAGCCATACCTTTTTAAGGTCACGATCAACATTTTATTGTAGAGTTTGTCGAGCTCGCGTAATATAGGTACTTTTTGCACTTTGGTTGGTTGCCCATCCCACTTATAGTCGTCGATGGTTTCTGGGCTGCAAAAGCTATTTACTATATCTTGCATGGTTTGTGAAGCATCTATTGAAAGTGGTAGCTCTAACTTATTAAATGGCTCTCCGCCTGGGAATTTTGTGTTTTCTATTAAACTCTCTTGTTGAGTAATACTATTAACCAATTTATACTGTAGCCTAGCCATAGGTAAGTTAAACCGATCAAGAATTTTGGTTAGCAATTCATGTGCGTCTTCTTGTGTACCGCACTTACCTACCCACGCTATTCCTCCATTTGCCTCGCTCTCTTGAAGGTTCTTAAAGAACTCTTTAGATTGTGTTTTTAGCTTAGTAAAATTGGGGGTTTCTTGGGGGATAATCATATCCTTGACCAATTCATTACCTGCTACAGCTATTTTGTTGTTGGGATCTAATGCTTTCTGAGCAATTAACTCCCTGTAGAATGAAGCAAGCATTTGTACTGTCGAATTACTGTAGCACAAGTTATTTCCACTTGGTAGTCCTGTGTTTTTGACAGGGGGTGATTCTACTATTTTTGTAATATCAAGGGGTGGGACATGTTTTTTAACTGGTTTACCAGACTTGTGGATAGAAGAACCCTCAGGTTGACCAGTATCATAATTTTTACAATGACAACCGTTTACTAATACAAGTAGTATAATAATCAAGCAATAGTATGGGGGGAGCGGTTGGTTCATAGGATTATTTTGACAAAGTTAGTCATGATACACAGCAATAGTAATTATTTTGCTCCATTTTTTTTCAAAACTTGAAGTAAGGATTGATCAGCATATTCAACATTCTTCATATAAAGCTGCTTTTACTTGGTCTATTGACTGAATAGCTAGTGGGTCCACCGCTTTCTTTTGGGCTACATAAAAAGAAATCCAATCACCTAGGTGTAGCAAGTACATAGAACGGACTAAGTGTGTGCTTCCTTGAGCTGTTACTACCTGCAGCTTATCAGTATATTTTTTGAGCATCTCTTGGCTAATTTTTTCTTGTAGTTGTACCCTTTTATCCGCTACTTCTCCACGTAGCATCATGACCACCATGTTGGTATACTTGGATTCCCAACCTACAATTTCATTGTGATTGAATTCTGGAATAACTTGGTGCCAACATAGCTGCTTACTGTTTTCGTTGAGTTGTTGTCTTAGTCGAATAGCCACATGCTCATAAGGCGTAGTAGTATAAATAACAGGGATGTTTCCTTGAATACTATTGGCTATTTCTTGAGCTTCTGCTTGTATTTGTTGTTGCTGGGCGGTAATGAGTTGAATGGCGTTTTCCATTTCGGCTATAAAATCCCATTTCAATAACTTACAAGCGGACAAGGTAAATAGAAGCTGCGTCAATATATAGGCAATAGAGGCTCTTGGTGGAAAGTCTGTAGGCAAAGAAAGTACATCGATAGCCTGTTGGGAGGCTTGTGACTGCAAGTTGCCTCCAGAAGTGATAGCAACTAGGTGTGCCTTTTTTTGAACTCCTAGCTGAAATGCTGCTAGTGTCTCTTGCGTATTGCCTGAATAAGATACTGCTATGAGTAGCGTATGTTCATTTACATAAGCTGGTAAAGTATAGTCCTGGTTGATAGTTAGCGGTACGCTGAGTTTATCATTTACCAATTGCTTCACAAAGGTGCCTGCTAATCCAGAACTACCCATGCCTGCAATAACTACATGTTGGATAGCATCATGTGGTATAGATTTTAAGTTTTGATAAGTGACTAGCTTAATAGCTTCTTGAAGATCTTGTGGGAAATTTTTAATGGTCGAGTACATAAATAGGGAACCCGTGCAAGTTGTTGATTACTTGGTTCAGTTGCTTTATTAAATATAAACTTTGTTTATCATCTCTCTAAATTTTTGGTGATAATTTTTGACATACCAGTCAATGGTTTGTTGAAGTCCCATTGTAAAATCTTCTTGGGGTTGCCAGCCTAGCATATTTTTAGCTTTTGTTGTATCTAAGGCATACCGTTGATCATTGCCTGGTCTATCGGCCACAAAGGTGATAAGGGAAGTATAGGATTTTTTTTGAGGAGGTGGTAATAGCTTATCTAATAACTTGCATACTTGATAAGCTATCTGAAGATTGGGTTGCTCATGGTTGCCCCCTAAGTTATAATGTTCTCCTACCTTCCCCTGGTGAAAAGCTAGGTCTAATCCTTTGCAGTGATCTAACACATAGAGCCAATCTCGAATGACAGTACCTTGACCATGTATAGGAATAGGCTGTTGAGCTAGTGCGCATTGAATAACCCTAGGTATTAACTTTTCTGGATATTGCTTAGGTCCATAATTATTAGAAGAATGAGTTGTTATAGCTTGAAATCCATATGTGTTAACATAGCTTCTTACCAGTAAATCACTGGCTGCTTTAGTAGCACTGTAGGGATTGTTAGGAGCGTACGGGCTTTCTTCTGTAAAAAAGCCTTGAGCACCCAAGCTACCATATACTTCATCTGTAGAGACCTGTAAAAAGCGACTTTCCTGGTGATCAGACCTACATATCCTTGGGCATTCCATCCAATGCAAGCGAGCTACATCTAATAACATAAACGTACCTTCTATATTCGTCTTAATGAATAGCGTAGGGTCCTGAATAGACCTATCTACATGAGACTCTGCTGCTAGATGGATAACTCCCTGAAAGTCAAACTGTTGGAATAACTGGGTTACTAATGCTCGGTCAGTAATGTCTCCTGCTATAAAATGGTAATTTGGGTGCGATGCTACTTCAGTGAGATTATCCAGGTCCCCTGAATAAGTTAGTTTATCAAGGTTAACTAAGCGATAATCTGAATATTTGTTGAGCAAGTAAGGAATCAAATTGGAACCTATAAAACCTGCTCCGCCAGTGATAAGGATATTTTTCATGGTAGATGGTCCATTATATCACGCAAGCAGCGAGCGAGGCTTTCTTGCCAATGGGGAATATGAAGTCCAAAGGTCTGCTGTATTTTTGTTGTATTCAATACCGTATAGGTAGGTCTTTTTGCAAGACTTGGTAAGTTTTTAGAAAGCTGTGCATGTATCTCACCACTTAGCCCCACTAGCTTATTGACATTCCAAGCAAAATCGTACTTACTTGCTACACCTTGGTTGGCATAGTGATAGATGCCAGGTTGATATTGACCTTTTTTTTGAACTAATAAGATGATTATTTCCCAAATAGCTTGGGCTAGATCTAGTGCATAGGTGGGGCTACTCACTTGATTATAGACCATGTTAATATGTTTTTCTTGTGCAGCGCGTGCTAGCAATCTGGTTAGCGAATTGTTCCCATAGAGACTATATAGCCACGAGGTTCTGATAATATAGGTTGTGGCATTGTAAGCTAAGATATTTTGCTCTCCTTCTAGCTTGGTTTGTCCATAGTAATTAATAGGAGAGGTGGGCATGTGTTCTGTGAGCGGTTGTGCTAGTGTGCCTCCAAATACATAGTCTGTAGAAATGTGTAGGAGTGTAAATCCTAGCTCGTTAGATAGTTTAGCCAAGTAGCCAGGTGCTGTGGCATTGATGTGCTTAACAAGTGCATGATTCTTCTCGGCTAAGTCCACCTGGGTATAAGCTGCACAGTTGATCAGATACTGAATAGGGTTGTCTTGTAGGTATGCTGCGAGTTGGTCTAGATTTGCTATATCCAGCTCCTCCTTGGAAGTATAGGTTACTGCCAGTTGATCACGCGTAGTTTGGGTGTGTGAGAGAGCTTGTGCCAGCTGACCTGGATATCCTGTAACTAATACTTGAATGGGTTGTTTACTCATACGTAAAGTTGATCAGGGCTTGATCGAAGCTAGGTAGCTGTTGGTCTTTTTCTGAAAGCAGGGGAGGAGCATTCAGCTTCCAGTCAATCCGTAGTTGTGTGTCAAAACAATAAATCCCAGCTTCTGCATCTGGATGATATATGTTATCACACTTATACAGAACAGTAGCGTGCTTACTAAGAACTGAAAACCCATGCGCATAGCCTTTTGGTAGGAGGAGTTGTTTTTGATTCTCAGCAGAAAGTATGATACCCTCCCATGTGCCAAAGGTAGAACTTCCTGATCGAATATCTACAGCTACATCCCAGATTTTTCCTACTACTACCCGGATAAGCTTAGCTTGTGTATAGGGATGCAGTTGGTAATGCAAGCCTCTAATGGTCCCTTGCTTAGAATAAGACTGATTTTCCTGTACAAACTGGTTATTGATGCCTAGTTGGGCTAGCTTTTCTTGGTGATAAACCTCCATAAAATAGCCGCGATCATCCTTTTTTACTTCGGGCTCTATGACCTGTAAACCTAGAATAGGTGTTTTAGTGAGCAACATAAATGAGGTTCTTTAACTAATGGGTATGC
>CAZZEE010000073.1:4703-6312 GCA_964652695.1 uncultured Cytophagales bacterium | reverse complement strand
CACAGTGGGTAGGCATAGCATGTCATTGCGAGCCCCATAGGGGCGTGGCAATTTAGTTTGTGATGGGTTCGGTTCAATAGGATAGGAAGGGAATTTTAGCCCTTTAATCACAGCGGAGAGTTTTTCGCCTACTTGTTGGGGGATTGCCAAAAAGTAGGGCCCTGAGCAGAGAAAAAGATCTTAGAAACCATTAGTAGTAAACTTAAAAGCAAGTTGACTAGCATAAAAAAGGAAAAACCCTCCTAAAAATAGTCCTAACTCACTTCTTAAGGAGTAACTACTTATAAATAGGCCCTTTGTACAGGAAGAACTTGATCCGTTCTTTATCCTTTTTACAAAAACTATAACTCAGCCTGTTAGTTGGCCATCTTTTACCTTTTCCAGTATCCATAGCCATAGGAACATCACATTCCCAGTTTTTGCTCCATGCTTCTTGACCAGGGACAATCATGACTACGTGTCCATTGACTCCTCTAGGTCCCGTTTTAGCACCTGTTGCTACAATACTCCCTTCATTGACGAGTGCCTCGGCTTGGCTCATCGGTATCTCTTCCCAGTTAGTGGAAGAAGAGCAGTGATCTATCATTTCATTGGAGGACATGGCTTTCTTATCTTCCTCTTGCTTGTGTTGATTAACTGGTTTCTTAGGGCTTGCTTCATCTGTCTTCAACAAATTAAAAGTTAATTTCCCATCTTCGATGCATATTTCACATCGTTGAGTAGGAGATTCAATAGGGCTAGCAGCGTTGCCTGCTATTTTTCCTGGATCTAACTCACCTACTAATCGATATCCTTGGGCTGTTTCTGATATGGCTGTTAAGTCCACTTCTTGGTTAAAGATAAGTTCTGCTTGATCCTTACATCAATCAGGGTTAGGAGTCCTGCATCATTGGCATAAGGGTACCCAAAGAGCATTAATATCCGATTCCCCTCTCCCATATTTAAAGTTACCCCATATCGATGGGACTTTATTTTGCTGAAATGTTCAAGGATTTTGATAAGATTTGTTAAGGTAATGGCAAGAGGTTCGCTTCGTTCCAAAAACTTGATCCATCCATCACTATTGACATATTCCACTGTACGACCATTTTGAAGCTTAATCTGCACCTTTCTAAAGTCTCCTGCCTCACCTTCCCAACATTCTAAAAAGGTTACTTGAGGATCTGCTATTTCTCCTACTTTTTTAAACTCGTCTAGATTCTTATAACTTGTAAAATCTCTGAGTGGTTTTACATGAGCTTTATCATACTTGATAGAAGCTTTCTTGAGAGGGTTACGATCACAGGTTTGATACACTATCCAGCCTAGGATGATAAGCACTGGTATGAAGAAGAAATATAGTTTTTTCATAGGGGTTGTTGTTATTACTTTTTATGCTTCCTTACACTCGCTCGGCTTTGCCGAGTGAGGACTATTGGTTAGGTTTTTTTAACCACCACTTAAGATAGATAGTTCAGCACCAAACATATTATTTGTCTTTGCCACTTTTTTCTTGCCATAGGCTAAGATATATCTATCTTCCCTATCGAAAATCACTTTTTCTTCCTCCTACACCCTACACTCGCTCGGCTTTGCCGAGTGAGGACTATTGGTTAGGTTTTTTTAACCA
>CAZZEE010000073.1:0-4603 GCA_964652695.1 uncultured Cytophagales bacterium | reverse complement strand
TTTTCTTAGCATAGCTAAAATGCATATTCGTCACTCGGCACAGCCGAGCGACTGTTTCTGAGTAGGGGCGTTTTATGTTTTCTCGTAGGCTCTAAGACCCTCCTACACTCGCTCGGCTTTGCCGAGTGAGGACTATTGGTTAGGTTTTTTTAACCAATTGAAATAGTTCAGCGCTACATATAATAGACTGTGTCACTTTTTTCTTAGCATAGCTAAAATGCATATTCGTCACTCGGCACAGCCGAGCGACTGTCTCCGAAAAAAAGTCTCCGCTGCTGGAAAAATGGCTAAAATGAACTCCCTATACACCAATTGAAGAGAACTAGGACAAACTAAAGCTGCAAGGCCAACTCACTGCCCTAGTTATCTTCCCCAAGGCACGCTGCTTGTGGTGCCATTTTCCCAAAGGCGGATCTCTCTATTTAAGGTGAGTTATATGCAGGGAACAGAAAACAATGGTTTCAGAAAAAGCCTAATCAAACAACGACCAGCTCACACCAAAGTCGATAGATCGCATTTGGCCTGGATAAAAAGGCGTTACAAAATAACCTTCCACAGGTAACCCTTGATTGAGGTGGACTACTTTTAAAAACCCTCTAAATGTTTTGATCCTAAAGTTGAAGAATAACTCAATGACAGGGTAAGCATAGACCATGAAGTCGTCTTGCACAAAAAACTGCTGCGTAGCAGGGTCATATCCATCTGCCTTATAAGCTGATTTCCAGTTAAGCTCTACGCCTGTTTCAATGTTAGCCTTTTCTTCATGGTAGCTATCTGCATAATAAACCCTTAGATTGGTATACCACTTCGGCATTCTGAAAACATTAGCAGCAGGTCCGCTGACTTGGGTGGTGGCTATTTCTGTATCTAGGTGATAATGTGACAAAATGGTGATGTTAACCTCTCCTCCCCAGGTAAGCAGATCTGCATGTCCTTTGGCTTGATAAGGAGCTATCTTGGTGCTTGGATTTGGAGTATTGGGCAGCTTTTTAAAATAGATGGGCGCAGTGTTACGTACCAACCTAGCATAAGGCCTGAGGACTACTCCCGGTAATGGGATATTCAATGCACCCTCTAGTTGCTGGTCTACCGGTGGTTGGAACCGATTGTTCCATTTGCGGTAAGGCGTGTCGTAACGAAGGCTTAAAAAAGAAGGCTTGTATCTAGCTTGGTCGTAAGCCAACTCCACAAACTTATTTTCATAAGCCGCACGTATTTTATACAAATCACCTTGTAGATACTCGCCATGCAGGTGGAGGAACCCTAGGTTCTTCCATAAGTTGGTACGAGTATAGAGGCCTAGATAGTTCTCAATCAGCTTTTTGTTGGGCCCAGACCCAGCTGGTTGTAGGTCGATGTGCTTGTTACGATAATAATATTGATAAAAAACTCGTTGCGCTTGCCCTTTGATACCCCATTCATTGGAGAGCATCTGCATGTGGGTCTTATCTCGGAGATTATTGGTGGTTGCTGCAGGTAAGCCCGAGAGAAATGGTTTGGATTTATTGAGGCTTTTAGCCATGAAATGATTGAAGTTGTTGCTGAGTAATAGCTCATGATAGAACTGAGCAGGCTCTACGAAAGCAAATTGATGATAGAGGAAGTATTGTTGCCGCAATTCCTTGCTTTTTACCCCCTCATCAAGAGATATATTATTGTTGGTTAAGGCCTTAGGCCTTAACCATTCCTTGATATCTTTGCTAGCGTCACTCCAAATGCCGCCTGTCTCCCTAGTGCGATGGCTTTTTCTATAGAAGCTCACAAAGGCTTGGTACTTTTCATTGTCCGACTTGTAGCGCCCAAATGAGGTAAAAGCATAGTCAATCACTTGTCTATCGTAGGGTATTTTGTTGGGGATAAACTCCCTATCCGTTAGCATACTCTCAAAGAGGATACCCAAGTGCCAATTTTTGTTGAAGCTTCTGGCGTGCGTCACATCAAACGTAAAACTTCCATAGTTGGCAAATACAACTGTTCCGTCCGTATAGGGCGCTTTAGCATCATAGTACCTTTGCTGCAGGGGGTCTCTAAAGTAGATGTCATAGGCGTGGAATCCAGCATTAGCTCCAATATGTAGGGGGATCTGATAGAATATGTACTTGGTAGCTGTGCCCTCATTGCCCAAGTCTTGCAATTTGTAGGCAGCTCTTTGCCTCCAGGTAAAACGGTCTATCTTTTTAATGCGTAGAAGTATCGGCTGAAATCCAACTCTATTGAACTTTAAACCAAAAGGTGTAATAAAAGTAGTAGTGTGTAACCCATGTACACCTTGGGGGCTATCGTCTAAAAATTCCTTTTCTTGTTCAGGTATTGGTTCTTGTTTTGGCCCTTGTTCTTGCTTAGGCGCTTGCGCTGGTTCTTGTGCATAAAGCGTAGTAAGACCTATGATGAGGAAGAAACTCCAAAAAATATATAAGCGGTACAGCACAGTTGTAGTGTTAAAATTAGGTGTTATTAATTTAAGATAGCTTCATTTTTATTGCACGAAAATATAGGTTGTCATATTACAAACAAGCTTTTGACTACGGCGTCCTACTTTTTGCCGACCATGCAAAAAACAGGCAATCGCCGCTGTTAGGAAAATGGCTAAAATCAACTTCCTATGCACGAATTGAAGTAATTATCTTCTAACTCTCCAAGCCTACGCAACGATGAGCCCTTCGGGGTTGCCACGGTCCTTTGGGCCTCGCAAAGACATTTTGGAGTTGCAGGAAGTAATTCTTGCCACCGCTTTCTCTATGCCAGACTAAAGCTACAAGGCCCAGCCCATTGCCCTAATTCTCTTCCCTAAAGGTGCCCTACTCATTTTTTAACGCCATTTTCCCAAAGGCGGACCTTTTACATCGTCTATTGTTTAATTCCACATACTTATCTTTTGAGATATTATCGAGTATAAGCTGGTTAAACTTTTTTTCTTCTTCCCTTTCTATAAAAGCCATCCACATGGGTAGCACAAATATAGGCACATCCTCGATAATAGGAGCTAGCGTAGGATGCATCAGACGTACACTATCTTTCTCGGTGGTCAAGATACATTTTTTTGTGTGTGGTACTTGGTGAAAAGTTGCTACAATGTTTCGTATATCATACTTGGTAAATCGATGGTGATCTTGGAAGGAAAGATGTTTGATAAGGTGATAGTTTTCGTTAACGTACTCTACCAGTGGCCTTGCATCTGCTAGGCCTGTAAGAAGAATTACAGACTCATCTCCTGTAAATGGCTGGGTGGTTCCTAAGCTCTCAGGTGATCCATAATGGATGTAAGTAAAATATATAGGTACTTCTTTACCTGTATATTTGATGATATTTTGTTTAAAATAAGAGCGTGTGTTCGGTATGGATGGATGGGGGCACTTAGTTATAAGAACTATATCTGCGCGTTGAGCCGCGTGTCGACTCTCTCGGAGTCTCCCCATGGGCAAGGGATGGTCTGCGAAGAAAGGCCTTTGAAAAGTAGTCAAGAGAATATTTAAGTTTCTACTTACCCGTCTATGCTGAAATCCATCATCCAATAAGATGACCTCTGTTGCTGGATGGGTCGCTAATAGTTTGTTAATGGCATTAACTCTATTTTCTCCTACCACTATTTGCGTATGTTGTCCTTGGGTAGCAAACTTTTGATAGAGTTGGTAAGGCTCGTCTCCTAAGGTCCAAGCGTTGTCAGTTGAGGTGGCTATTCTATCCGCTGTAGTCTTTCTTTGATAGCCCCTGCTTACCACTGCTGTATAAAAGCCCGGCTGAAGTAGACGAAGTACATATTCGATGCAGGGTGTTTTACCCGTTCCACCCATAGCTAGGTTACCTATGCTTATAATAGTTGTAGTATTAAATGTATAGCTTTTTTTTAATCCATAATCATATAACCGGTTTCGCATATAGGTGACTAATCCATATAGCCAGCTCCAGGGTGCTAGTATACTTAAAACAATACCACGGATATATTTTTTTGAGCGTGTTGGCATATGTATAGATGAAGCAGCCAATTAGCAAATTTTGTAACTACCAATGCTTACCCTGAACATGTCACCCCAGTCCATAACTCTTGATTAAAACTAAGCACATGACTGGCTGAGGTACAGACCATGAGTCATATTTTATAGCTAATTTAATGATAGATTGGCCTTCGGCGACTTACTTTTTGCCGATTATGCAAAAAGTAAGCAAAAAAATCTCCGCTGCTAGGAAAATGTTGCCACACCCCTATCGGGGTTCGCAATGACCTTTTGGAGTGACAGGAGATACCTCCTGTCACCATTTTATATGAATTTCCTATGCACATACTGAAGAGATTATCTTCTAACTCTCCAAGCCTACGCAACGATGAGCCCTTCGGGGTTGTCACGGCCCTTTGGGCTTCGCAAAGACATTTTGGAGTGACAGGAAGTAATTCCTGTCACCGCTTTGTTTATGCCAAACTAAAGCCACAACGCCAACCCACTGCCCTAGTTCTCTTCTCTAAAGGTACGCTGCTTGTGGTGCCAGGAGTAGTTCCTGGCACCATTGAGTGTAGGGAGTGAGCTCCCTACACCACTACGCCATTTCCCTAAAGGGACTGTTGAAAGTTAGGCAAGGATTTAGTAAATTAAATTCTTTTAATTTTTTC
>CAZZEE010000072.1:0-6538 GCA_964652695.1 uncultured Cytophagales bacterium | reverse complement strand
CCACCCCCGGCACCACTTTAATGTGTCGGCAATCCGTCACTGCAAGGAACGAAGTGACGTGGCAGTTCTGACTCCACTTTGATGAACAATCCTGAACCTATTCTTATCCATCAACTCATCCAAAAGTTGATAGCGCAATCTCCTCATCAACACAAAATGATGGAAGCGAGCATTGTCAATGCTTGGCACCAACTCATGCCTGCGCCAGTTAATAAAAGGACCAAACGTATTTATGCCAAGCAACACAAAATCTTTGTAGAGATTACCTCTTCCCCCCTACGTCATGAGCTTCAGAATGCCAAGCAAAGCATACTGGAAAGGTTGCAAGCCCGTGTTCCGGGTTATACAATAGATGATATCGTGTTTATTGCGTAATTATTGCTTAAATTATATTAAAAATAGGCTGATTATTATTATTTTTACAGAAGGCAGCTGCTGTTTTTTATCAGCTTAGTGCTGGTGGCTATGTTGTCAACGAATTCCATTCCCATATCTTTCTAATTTTTATGAAGAAGAACACTTTTATTGCCCACCCCATCTGGTTAGGTATTTTGTTTATTTTAAGTTCCCTTTTGCATGTTTCCTGCGAGGGCTGTCGTCCTGAAAGTTTAGAGCGGGACAGAGATCCAGAAATTGCTAAAATAACAATGGATAGCCAGGATATAACAGATTCTATTAATGGGGCACCCATAGTTGGCATTGTAGGCAAGATTACCGAAAAGCGTATTCCTGAAACTAGTCAACTGTGTGTATTGGTAATAAAAGAGGGTACATCAGAAGTGAAGGCAATCGAAACATTTCGAACGAAAACGAAAAAGCAAGAGCTGGGCAATGGGAATAAAGGAGTTTCTTGCCTACTTCTTGCTGCTGATGGAAAAGATAAAAGCCAAGGAGCAGTATACTATGGGAAAGATATACTAGGCCCTGAACAAGGCAGGGTGGAAGCAAGTGTCTTTGTAGATCTGCCCGCAGGTAAGTATACTACATTTTTATTATTACATAATGCCAACCATGGTACTTTCTTCTCAGCTGGAAAGTCTTTAGAAATACCACCTTATGTAGCTTATTCAAGCACCTTAGACCCTGCCATTAGTATGGTTGATGCACAACCTGAAAGAGATAAGACAGCCCCAGATACCCTCTTAATTACAACTAACGCAGCTGCTAGAAATTCGACTGGAAAGGAGAAGGGATGGTTTTTATTTATTGATAAGAAGGATACTGTAGTGGATGCTAAGACTGTAATAGCTGATTTATTGAAATCTGGAAATGACATCCCAACTAATGCGGAGTTTACCTCATTAGCTAATGGAAAGGCTTTTGTGCATCCATTTTCAAACCCTGTTGTAGATACAAATAATCAATTATTGAATGCCCCGGCTAAGAAAATTTTTCAAAGAGGAGCTACCTATAAAGTATATGGCTGCTTGTTCTATATAGATAAAGATGGGAAAAAACAATATGTTGTTAGTGAGGCTGCTGTGGATATGCTTATTCCAAAACCAGTAGTGGAGCTGGATATTAAAGAAGTGAAGATAACAGAATTGATCAAATGTCTGGATAATCCTAACCTTGTCCCGGGTACTGATGAATTATCGATCGATTATGTTGCAGAGATCACTAAAGAAGAGGGTACAACTAACCCTCAAATAGGCTTGTTATTTGCTAAAGCTCAAGTGGCTAGTGACAAAGCAGGTAGCCACAAAATAGAGGATTTGCTTACAAAGGCCGTAGTTGATGGCTATTATCAAGATGGAGGAGAGTTAGTTTACCTCATTGGAGTTAATACAAAGAGACTTCAAGATATCATTACTACCCCTTCTGTACCTTTAGAATTAGGAGTAACTTATCACGTATATTTCTTTTTGCAAGATGGAGGAGGGGAGATATTTTTGAGTAAGAATAATGTGCCGCTTACGGTGCCTAGTGTAGAGCTAAAGGTGATTAAATTCAAGACTGGCAAGGGAGGTGATAAGGCTACAATCGATCAACAGCACGAAGTTGAAAATCCAATATATTCTGAGGGGCTTGGAAATAAAATAAGTGTAGGATATATGATATTCCAACAAGGCATGGCAGTTGATAAACTTTTTTTGCAACAAATCTTACGAAACACAAATGGCAAGGATACAGACTCTAAAAAAAATACTTATCAAGCAAACTTAGGGGATGCGGTCCATAACTTTATGGATATTAATGTAATACTCAGTGATAAGCTAACTAGTACGTGTGAAGGCATTTATAAAGATACTCATGTAGGTAAATCATTTGATGTATATCTAGTTGCTTCGTGCGAGAATGCAGTGTTTTGGAAAACAGCGCCAATTACTGAAAAATTTATTTGGTATGAATTATACAAAGTTACTACCACGCAGGGCGATATAAAAGGCTGGAAAAACAGTGCTTCTGGCTTTGATGGGAAGAAATATCAATTTAGCTATAGAAAAATGGGAAATCAATATATGGATGCTACCATTTACGAGATTGATCTTAAAGGGAGTAAAATATTTGTGGAGCTTAATAATAAACCAGGTCACCCAGATAATAATGAGGATTTGATCAAAAAATTGATTGGCTATGTTATAGAAGGGGCAGAAGTAGATGCTGGTGGCATTGATAATTTTATGGGACACATGAAAAAATTACTATAATAAGGAGAATGAAATACCCCATAATGGTCGCTCAGTTCTTGCTGGGGGACGTAGAAGAACGTTGCTGGTATTTTATAAAACTCATTTCATTGCTCTTTGAACTACATAGCGTATGCCTTTACTCAAATCCATAGCAGGTGCACGAGGAACAGTCGGTGGTCAAGTAGGCCAAGGAATTACTCCTATTGATGTAGTGCGCATTACCGCTGCTTTTGGAAAACAAGTCATACTCCCTACTACTCAGCGCCTCGTCGTCATCGGTAGAGATGCACGTCCCTCAGGGTTGATGATCAGCCAGCTGGTAGCAGCTACGCTGCAGAGTTTAGGTATTGATGTCATGGACCTGGGCTTATCTACTACCCCTAGTGTTGCTTTAGCTGTCCCACAACTACAAGCTAGTGGTGGTATCGTCATCACAGCAAGTCATAATCCGAAGGAATGGAATGCGCTCAAGCTATTGAATCAACAGGGAGAATACATCAATGCAGCCACGGCCCAACAGGTATTTCTATTAGCAGCAGAAGATAATCCTACGTTTGTAACAGCAGACCAAGTAGGAAAATATCAGGTCCAAGCAGGTGGTTATATTGATCAGCATATGGAGCAAATCTTAGCTTTGCCACTTGTTGACAAGCTCGCTATTCGACAACGTAAGTTTCGCGTGGTGGTGGATGCCGTCCATTCAACAGGCGGGCTTGCTGTTCCTCAACTACTACAAGCGCTAGGTGTAGATTTTACCCCTTTATATTGTAGTCCCACAGGTATTTTTCCACATGACCCAGAACCTATTACGCAGAACTTAGGTACTTTGATGGCAACCCTTCAGCAGGGTGGTTATGACCTAGGTATCGCTGTAGATCCCGATGTAGATAGGCTTGTCATTATCGATGAAAAAGGAGAACCTTGGGGAGAAGACTATACGCTAGTAGCCGTTGCAGATTATGTCTTACGCCATACGCCTGGCAATACGGTCTCTAACCTGTCTTCTTCTAGTGTCCTACAAGTGGTCACTGAACAACATGGAGGTACCTACACTACCTGCCCTGTAGGAGAGATGTATGTAGTAGCTCAAATGAAGGCTACCCATGCCGTCATTGGTGGAGAAGGAAATGGAGGAGTCATCTACCCCCCATTACATTACGGAAGGGATGCGCTGGTGGGCATTGCACTCTTGCTTTCTCATTTGGCACAAAGTGGTAAGACCGCTTCTCAGCTACGTCAAACTTATCCTACCTATGTGATGCACAAGACCAAGCTCCAGCTTACTCCTGAGCTAGATCCAGCTGCTATTCTAGCGACTATACAAAATGCGTATCAAGCTTATCCCATCAATACAGCAGAGGGCCTGAAGGTGACTGTAGCGGATGGGTGGTTTCATTTGCGACAATCCAATACAGAGCCTATCATTCGCCTGCACGTAGAGGCGCATGATGAACAAAAAGCTAAGCAGATTGCCACAGAAGTGCTACAGGTTATTCAGCAAGAGTTCCCTACTATTCAGATGGCATAGTGTGTCAGAGATAAACCCTGGTACCACTGCCAACGCATGGGTTGTGTCACCTCCGCCCTGTCATGACGAGAGTGGCAGGGACGAAATTAAATAATTAAGTATCATCGGTCTATTTCGGTGATGGATTTTTGAGCGTCATTGCGAGGCTCGGGGAGCCGAACCAATCCAGGATAAAAATTCTGTATGCACAAGTAACCTGCGGCCTATATCATGGCGACCAAAAGAAATGGTACCCTTTATATAGGTGCCACTTCTAATTTGGTGCAGCGAGTCTATCAACACAAAGAACATATCATGAAGAAAGGTTTTACGGCTCCATATGGATGTAATATGTTGGTATACTATGAATTTCATGACAGCATGTTTAATGCCATTAGTAGAGAGAAGCAGATCAAAGGAGGTTCTAGGAAGAAAAAGCTCCAAGTGATAGAATCTATGAATCCACAATGGTTGGATCTATATGATCAAACTTAAATTTCCTGGATTGCTTCAGGTACTGCGTACCCTCGCAATGACGGCACTCATCAAATGATATAAATTCTTCATACCATGCAAGTTTATTTAGACAATGCGGCTACCACGCCACTAGACCCAGCAGTACTGGCAGCTATGTTGCCTTATATGGAGTCGGTCTATGGAAATCCTTCCTCTTTGCATGCTTATGGGCGAGCTACCAAGGTAGCCATAGAAAAATCACGTAAGACAGTGGCTGAACTGTTACATGCTTCTCCTACAGAGATCTTCTTTACTTCAGGTGGGACAGAAGGCAACAACCTTGTATTGGCAGGTGCAGTAGAAAGGTTGGGTATCCAACATATTATTACCTCACCCACAGAACATTTGTCGGTATTAGAAGTTGTTCAGCAGCTGGCGGCTACACATGCCATACAAGTGCACTATGTGGAAGTAGATGCGAAGGGGCAGCTGCAATATGCCCATCTCGAGACATTGCTACAACAGCATAGCCCTGCTTTAGTTAGCCTCATGCATGGCAACAATGAGATTGGTAATCTGAATGACCTGGTAAGAATAGGGGAGCTGTGTAAAAAGTATCAGGCTATCTTCCATACGGATGCTGTACAAACACTAGGGCATTATGAATTGAATCTATCGCAGCTTCCTGTAGACATTTTGGTAGGTTCAGCTCATAAGTTTCATGGTCCCAAAGGGAGTGGAGTGGTATATATCAATGGTCAGCTGTCTATTGCTCCACAGATGGTAGGAGGTTCCCAAGAACGGGCTATGCGGGCAGGTACCGAGAATGTACCTGCTATTGTTGGACTCAGCCATGCACTGGCCATTGCTCATCGAGACATAGAGTCTCATCGCCAGGCTATCGAGCGCCTTAAGAAGCATATGATCAAAAGATTGCAAGCTGCTATACCTGGTGTAGGTTTTTATGGGACTAGCGATGATCTTTCGCAGAGTTTATATACGCTTTTGAGCGTACATCTACCCCCTTATGCAGGTGAGGAAATGGTGTTGTTTAATTTGGATATCAAGAAAGTTGCAACCTCTGCTGGGAGTGCTTGTACCAGTGGAACCCAGAAGAATTCCCATGTCATAGAGGCATTGTATCCTGCTTCAACAGGATCTACTATTCGTTTTTCTTTTAGTAAATATAATACAGTTGATGAGATTGATTATGCTGTTCAACAGCTAGTGGACATATTTTATGCATCCCATTGATAGATGATGATTTAGATTACTTAGTTGATGCTTAAGAAATGTATCAAGCTACAAGTAAAAGAGAAATTTTTATTTTTTGCTTTAATCAGATCATTCTTCAATTGGATATGAATAGGTTGTCATATACTTTTTGCCAAGGACCCTACTTGTTGGCAACCAGTGGATTGCCACGCCCCTCTGCCACGGCTGCTTTGCAGTGACAGGGGCTCGCGATGACGGCATGGGTTGCACCTATATGTTTCCATCTACAAACATAGGACGACTACCCCAGCAATACCGTCACTGCGAGCCACGTAGTGGCGTGGCAGTCCAGGCTTCCCTGCAAAAAACTACCACCTATTATAGATCGCCACGGACCTAGCGGTCCTCGCGATGACGGCATGGGTTGCACCTATATGTTTCCATCTACAAACATAGGACGACTACCCCAGCAATACCGTCACTGCGAGCCACGTAGTGGCGTGGCAGTCCAGGCTTCCCTGCAAAAAACTACCACCTATTATAGATCGCCACGGACCTAGCGGTCCTCGCGATGACGGCATGGGTTGCACCTATATGTTTCCATCTACAAACTGGTTGGATCCTCCTAGTGGTAACCGGCCAATTTCTTAACGTCCTTGGATCAAGGCGGTTTTTATAACAATTTTTTTGCAATCTTTTCAAGAAAAGGGTAAATTTCCTTGCAAAT